>NZ_JBNHGF010000340.1:0-2992 GCF_059091005.1 Arthrobacter sp. Y3223164 | reverse complement strand
GCCGGTGCCGCGGCGACCGCCTACGGCCGGCTGGCCTCGTTCCTCGAGGCCGAGCTGCTGCCGGCAGCACCGGAGAAGGACGCCGTCGGGCGCGAACGCTATGCCCTGATGTCGCGCCGTTTCCTGGGCTCCGCGGTGGACCTGGAAGCCACCTATGCCTGGGGGGTGGCGGAATTGGACCGCATCATCGCGGAGCAGGAAGCCGTGGCGGAGCAGATCCGGCCCGGGGCCAGCATCGAAGAAGCGATGGCGCTGCTGGATGCGGATCCCCAGCGGCAGCTGCACGGCACCGACGAGCTGCAGGCGTGGATGCAGCGCCTCTCGGACAAGGCCGTTGAGGAACTCGCCGGCCACTTCGAGATCTACGAACCGATGCGCCGGCTGGAGTGCATGATTGCCCCGACGCATGAGGGAGGCATCTACTACACCGGCCCCAGCGACGACTTCGCCCGGCCGGGCCGCATGTGGTGGTCGGTGCCCGAAGGCGAAGACAGCTTTACCACGTGGAAGGAAACCACCACGGTCTACCACGAAGGCGTTCCGGGCCACCACCTCCAAATCGCGACGGCCACCTACCGGCGCGAGCTGCTGAACAACTGGCGACGGAACATCTGCTGGGTTTCCGGCCACGGCGAAGGCTGGGCACTGTATGCCGAACGCCTGATGGATGATTTGGGCTACCTGGCCGATCCGGGCGACCGGATGGGCATGCTGGATGCGCAGCGCATGCGGGCCGCGCGCGTGGTGTTCGACATCGGCGTCCATTTGGAGCTGGAGATCCCGGAGCGCTGGGGCTCGGGTGCCTGGACACCGGAGAAGGGCTACGAGTTCCTGCGCAAGAACATTGCCATCAGCAAGGGCCAGCTGGACTTTGAATTCGCCCGCTACCTGGGCTGGCCGGGACAGGCGCCGGCCTACAAGCTGGGCCAAAAGCTCTGGGAGGAAATCCGCGACGAGCGACGCCTGCGCGAGGGCGACGCGTTCGACATCAAGGCCTTCCACAGCCAGGCGCTGAATATCGGTTCGGTCGGGCTGGACACCCTGCGGCGCGCGCTGCTGGGCGAGGACCCGGTGCCCGCCACCGGCTGACGCGGGCCGGTTCCGGCCGCGCGCGGACAAACAGGAGGGCCGATGCATCCCCCAACGGTGCACCGGCCCTCATCTGTGCCGGGTCCCTTCGGCCCTTAACGGGGCGTACTCTCCGGCGGGAGAAGCTCCCGCCGAAATCGTACGGTCAGGCAACCGGTCCAGGGGCCAACCGCGGCGCTTCTTTACGCTCAGGTCACGGCGCGGAAACACCCTAAGCAGGGTTCGCTTTGCGGCGCCGGATAAGCTTGGTCGGATGACCGATCTTCGCCTGATACTCGCCTCAGCCTCCCCCGCCCGCACCAAGCTCCTGACCGAAGCCGGCATCGCGCACGAGGTCCTGGTCTCGGATGTTGACGAGGACGCGGTCACGGCGGGCTACGGCATCACCGACCCGCACGACACGGCGCTGTTGTTGGCAAGGGCCAAGGCCGAGGCTGTTGCGGCGCTCCCCGCGGCCGAAGGCGCCTTGGTGCTTGGCTGCGACTCCGTGTTCGAACTCGACGGCGCGCCGTACGGCAAGCCGCATGAGCCGGACGTCGCCCGGGAACGCCTGCATCGGATGAGCGGGCGGCACGGGGTGCTGCACACGGGTCATTGGCTGGTGGACTGCCGCCCCACCGCCTTCGAGGCCGGCGGGCAGGAAAGCCCCGGCGCCGGATCGGGGGCCACCGTAGGGGCGGTCGCCTCCGCCGCGGTGCATTTCGCCCAGCTCACCGACACCGAAATCGACGCCTACGTGGCCAGCGGCGAACCGCTGCACGTCGCCGGTTCGTTCACCATCGACTCGCTGGGCGGCGCCTTCATCGAGCGGGTGGACGGGGACCCGCATGCCGTCGTCGGCCTCTCGGTATCCACCCTGCGCCGGCTGCTGTCCAGCGCCGACGTTCAGATCACCGACCTCTGGAGCTATTAGGCCCTTTCCGGTCCGGGGTTTTATGACGCGGCATTTCCCGTGTTTAACCGTTTCATCATCTTCTGCTTAATTCTGCAGTCCAAAAACTTATTTCGTTAAGCAACGGAGATTTCTCTCCTATATTCGTCCTTGTCTGACGTCATCAGACTGGGGGAATCTAGTTTGGCGCCGTCAGCAAAGTGCCCCTCATCGAACACGAGTTGGGGTACTACATGTTTCGCAAACGGCCTCCACGCCGGCTTAGTTTCAGATACGTCCTTGCGGTCCTGCTGGCCGCGCTGCTCTCACTTGGGACAGTTCCAGCCTTTGCCGGCGAGATTGGTTCGATCTCCGGGACCGTGACCGTCCCCGAAGGCCATTCGGCGGCATCGGTTACTGTGCGCGCATTCACCGCCGCAGACCACGAAGCCTCCGCAGAAGCGAAGGTGGCCGACGACGGCCGTTACCTCCTGGTGAATCTCGTGCCGGGCGACTACAAGCTTGAGTACGTGAGCGATGACGATGAAATCGCCTCAACCTGGCATGGAAATTCTTCTACATTCGATGACGCTGCTCTGATCGCGCTGGGTGGTTTAGCTCTGACCGGCGTCGACATGGACTTAGTTCTCAAGCCATCCGACGCTGGCAGTAAGTCGAATGACAGCGATAACGCAGCCGGTTTAGAAGCAACCGCTCCGACAGCTTCAGAGCCTGAACTGGGCGAGCAAGTGGCCATCGACGCCGAATCCCCGGCGCAAAACCAGACCGAGCAAGCCAGGCCTGACACAACGCGCGAGGATGCTGCAAGCTCGGATAGAGCGACAGCGGTGCCCTCACTCGGTGCATCGGCTACTGCCACGATCTCCGGGACCATAGTGGTTCCTAACGGCGCCAACGTCAGTGATGTATACGTGTATGCCTACACCGACAATGAGTGGGACGACGTAGCCTCAAGCTGGGTGCAAGAAGACGGTACCTACAGGCTCACCGGACTGACAGCCGGCGAGTACA
>NZ_JBNHGF010000339.1:0-3014 GCF_059091005.1 Arthrobacter sp. Y3223164 | reverse complement strand
ATCGCCGCGGATCTGGCGGCCGAGGACAGCACGCCCGAGGTGCTCGCGCTGCAGGAAGCCGCGGCCGCCCGGCGCAGCGTGGACATCGACTACCTCGTGCCGTCCCGGGATGAGATGACGAACCGCCGGATCGATCCGCTCCGGGTCTTCGCCGTGGACGGCCACTGGTACACCGAGGCCTGGTGCCACCGCCAGCAGGCCGTGCGGCAGTTCCGGGTAGACCGCATGCGCTCCCTGGCCGCCACCGCCGAGCACTTTGAGCCGCCGGCCGAACGGAGCAGCGAATTCCCCGACAGCCTGTTCACCCCGCAGGAGACGGACCAGGTGGTGGTCCTGCGGATCTCCGAGCGCCTGGCCGAACTGGCCGACCAATACAATGCCCGGCGCCGCGCGGTCCTTGCGGACGGTTCGCTCGCGGCCGAAATCCGGCTGTCCAGCACGGCTGTGCTGCCCGGCCTGGCGGCACGCCACGGCGGCGAAGTTGCCGTGCTGGAACCGGCGGAGGCGGCCGGCCAGACCCGGGAATGGCTGCGGCAGGCGCTGGAGGCCTACCGCGAGGCCCCGGCTTCGGCCGGAAGCTAGAGTGGACAGCATGCCCCTTTGGTTCTGGATCCTTCTCTGGGTTGCCCTTTGCGCGCTGGCCCTGGTGTTCATCGCCCTGCTCGGCTGGCGGATTTTCCGCCAGTTCATGCGAACTTTGCGTGAATTCGAGGCGGCGGCCGACCGGCTGGCCGGCGGACTCCAGACGGAACGGCAGCCCGCCGACCCGCACCGCCCCCGGCTGGCACTCTTCGCCGACTCCACGGTACTCAAGGAGGAATACGTCCAGGGCAAGGAGCGGAGGCGCGAGGAGCGGAGGCAGCGCAGGTTCGCCCGGCGCGCCGCCCGCGGCCAGCGGCAGTCCCTCCGCGATCTGCGGCTGTCCTGACCCGCCGATGGCATAGGATGGACTAGACGAAAGGAACCACGCATGGGACGACTCTTCGATAACCCCTGGACCATCATTATTCTGGTGATCATTGTGCTGCTGCTCTTTGGCGCACCGAAGCTGCCGGGCCTTGCCCGGAGCCTGGGCCAGTCCATGCGGATCTTCAAGTCCGAGGTGAAGCAGATGAAGGACGACGACGCGTCCACCGCCGCCCCGGACTCGGAACCCGTCGAGGGCCGCGTGGTCAACCCGCCGCGGAACAACACTGACAACCGCGGACAGCAGCCGAATGCGAACGGCGGATCCCCATCGCCGCACCAGCAGTAAGGGCCGTGGCCGGTAAGAAAGGCCGGAAGGCCAACCCTGAGGGGCGGATGCCGCTCAAGGCCCATCTGAAAGAACTCCGCAACCGGCTCATCGTTTCCGGCATTGCCGTCCTGCTCGGCGCGGTCGCCGGCTGGTTCCTGTACGACCCCGTGATGGTCGCCGTCCAGGCACCGCTGATGGAAATCTCGGCGGAAGAGGGCCGGCGTGCGGAAATCAACTACGGCAGTGTCGGATCTCCGTTCGACCTGAAAATCCAGGTCTCCATCTTCCTGGGGCTGCTGGTCAGCTCCCCGGTGTGGATCTACCAGGTGTGGGCCTTCATCACGCCCGGCTTGAAGACCAAGGAACGCCGCTACACGCTCGGCTTCATGGTCGCCGCCGTGCCGCTGTTCCTGCTCGGGATCTACTTCGGCTGGATCGTGCTCCCGGAGATCGTCAAGGTACTGACCATGTTCACGCCGGAAGGCGGCGTGAACCAGATCCTGGCCACCGACTACCTCACATTCGTGATGCGGATGTTCCTCTCCCTCGGCATCGCGTTCCTGCTTCCCGTGGTGTTGGTGGGGCTGAATTTCGCCGGCCTGCTGTCCGGCCGCCGCGTGATCAAGAGCTGGCGGATCGTGGTGTTCGTGGTCTGCCTGGTGGCGGCGATGGCCGCCCCCGGCCCGGATGCCATGTCCATGTTCCTGCTGGCGGCCCCCTTGCTGGCGTTGTTCTTCGTGGCAACCGGCATCAGCCTGCTCAACGACAAGCGGCGGGACAAGCGGCGCAAGGTCCGTGAAGCGGAAGTAGCCGCCGGCGTCGACCAGGCCACGCCGCTCGATCAGCTGAAGGCCGACAACCCGGAGCAGGACGGAGCCAAATAGGCTGCGGCCCGGCCAGGGGCCGGCGGCACCCATCGGGCCGGCGGATTTAAGCGGATAGGCTTTTGCTATGAGTTCCCCCTCCGAACGCTACCTTGCGGCCGCCGAACGGGTGGCCTTCTCCAAGACCCGGCTGTACTCGTTCAGCCAGACGCTCGGATTCGAACTCGACCCCTTCCAGCGCGAGGCGTGCGAGGCCCTGGAGCGCGGCCGCGGCGTCCTGGTCGCGGCCCCCACCGGCGCCGGCAAGACCGTCGTCGGCGAGTTCGCCGTCTACATGGCCCTGCAGCGGGGACTCAAGGCGTTCTATACGACGCCGATCAAGGCCCTGAGCAACCAGAAGTACAACGAACTGGTGGCGACCTACGGCGCGGAGCGGGTGGGGCTGCTCACCGGGGACACCTCGGTCAATCCGCACGCGGACGTGGTGGTGATGACCACCGAGGTATTGCGGAACATGCTGTACGCCAATTCCGACACCCTGCTGGACCTGGCCTATGTGGTGATGGACGAAGTCCACTACCTGGCCGACCGGTTCCGCGGCGCCGTGTGGGAAGAGGTCATCATCCATCTGCCCGACGACGTGCAGTTGGTCTCACTGTCCGCGACCGTCTCCAACGCGGAGGAATTCGGCGCCTGGTTGGACACCGTCCGCGGCGACACCGACGTGGTGGTGTCCGAGCACCGCCCGGTGCCGCTGTGGCAGCACGTCATGGTCGGCTCGGACCTGTTCGATCTTTTCGCCGGCGACGTCGCCTTCGACGAAACCGCGCAGGAATCCGGCACCGGCAGCGGCCGCGCCTACGAGGTGAACCCCGAGTTGTTGAAACTGGCGTCGGCCGAGCACCGGCTCAACCGCAGCGCCAACTGGGGCCGTTCCGGCGGCCGGCGCGGGC
>NZ_JBNHGF010000338.1:0-3018 GCF_059091005.1 Arthrobacter sp. Y3223164 | reverse complement strand
CAGCAGGGAGAGCAGCCCGGCGGGCAGGCCTGCTTCTTCGAAGACGCGCATCAGGCTGACGCCGCCGCAGACCGCCGTTCGGGGGTCGGGCTTGAGCAGCACCGCGTTGCCCAGCGCCAGCGCCGGGGCGACGGCGCGGATGGAGAGGATCAGCGGGAAGTTGAACGGCGCGATCACGGACACGACGCCGACCGGGCGGCGGCGGGCGAAGGACCAGCGGTCCTCGTTGGAGGTGAGCACGTCGCCGGCCGGCAGCGAGGGCAGCGCCGCGGCTTCGTAGCATTCGTTGGCGGCGATGTGGGTTTCCAGGCCGGCCTTGGGGCCGATGCCCCCGGATTCGCGCACGATCCAGGACTGGATTTCCTCGGCGTGTTCCTCCCACAGCGCGCCGGCGCGGCGCAGCACGGCGGCGCGTTCTTCCGGTTTGCGGGCGGCCCAGTCCTTTTGGGCAGCGGCAGCTACTGCTGCCGCTTCCTGCACGTCCTCGACCGAGGCCAGCCCGTAGCGGCCCAAAGTCTCGCCGGTGGCGGGCTCCACCGAAGCGGCGGTGCCGGCACCGCCGTCGCGCCAGCCATTGACATGGATCTTGCCCTCCCACAGGGAGGCATCAAGCAGGGACATATCCCGTCCTTTCAAGTTGATTGCATGGTTGTGCGGGCCGCGGCGGGGCGGCCGGGGCAGGGAAGGGTTTTCAGTCGGTGGCTTTCAAGACGGCCTTGATGGTCCCGCCGGCGGTGGAATCGGCGATGGCCGTGTCGATCTGGTCGAACCCGTAGTACTTCACCAGCTTGTCGAAGGGGAACCGTCCGGCCTTGTACAGGGCGATCAGCCCGGGAATCAGCTGGGCGGAGGTGCTGGAACCGCCGAGGGTGCCGATGATCCGCTTGCCCCAGAGCGTGCGCAGGTGGTCCACCGAGAACCGCGCCTGCGCCGGCGCCCCGCCGATCAGGATCAGCGTGCCCAGCATGCCCACGGCGTCCGCGGCTTCTTCAACCACCTTGATGTTGCCGGTGCATTCGAGCACGTAGTCGGCCGGGCCGCCGCAGATGCGCTGGATCTCCTCGAGGGCGTTGGTGTTGCCGGAATTGATGGTGTGGGTGGCACCGAGTTCGCGCGCCAGCTCCAGCCGCGAATCGTGCAGGTCGATGGCGATGATCGTGGCCGCGGGCATGTTCTTCGCGGCCATGATCGCGGCCAGGCCCACGGCGCCGGCTCCATACACGACCAGCGACTGGCCGGGTTCGGGCTTGGCCGTGTTGAACACGGCGCCGGCACCGGTCGTGATGCCGCAGGCCAGCGGCCCGAGCAGTTCCAGCGGGATCTCCTTGTCCACCTTCACCAGCGACGACGCCAGTGCGAGCGAGTAGTCGGCGAAGGACGACTGGCCGAAGAAGTGGCCGGACACCTTGCCTCCGTCGGCCCGGGTGTAGGCGGACTTGCCGGCGTCGGGACCCTTGAACCGGGCACCACTCACCAGCGCCTCGCCCAGGCGCAGGCAGTACCGGTGCTCGCCGCGCAGGCAGTTCTTGCATTCGCCGCAGTAAGCCCAACCCATGATGACGTGGTCGCCCACGGCGACATTGGTCACGCCGTCCCCGATGGCCTCCACGACGCCGGAGCCTTCATGGCCCAGCACGCCGGGCAGCGGCAGCGGCATGTCTCCGGCCTGGGTGATCAAGTCCGTATGGCAGAGGCCGACGGCGGCCACCTTGACCAGCACTTCGCCGGGCCCGGGCTCGTCCAGCTCCAGCTGCTCGGGGACAAACGGGGCATCCTTTTCTTCGACTACCAGCGCATTGATCTTCATTGCCATGCTCCTAACGGTCTTGCCGGCTATGTTGACGTGTCATCTAGTCGAACGTTTCACAACCACGGAAAAGTCCCCGGGCTGCACCTACGCCGTCGTTCCGAGTTCCGCTTCCATGTCGGCGGCGCTCATCACCCGGCCGAAGAAGGTGCCGATAGCGTCCAGGGTGGCGGCCTGGGCAGCCTCCGACCGGCCTCCGGTGGCGTCCGAGAGGAACGCCACCTTGTAGTCGTTCATGAAGGCACTGCGCGCGGTCGATTCGCAGCACACCTCGGTCAGCGTGCCGGCGATGACCACCGTGTCTATCGTGTTCAAGCCGCGGATGGTCGACAGGACACTCTTCAGTTGCGTGTTGTGGAACGCGTCGTAGCGGTGCTTGTCCAGCACGTAGTCGGCGGCTTCGGGCTTGAGTTCCTCGACGATCTCAACTCCGCTGGTTCCGCGGCGCATGCCGGCCGCCCGCAGCCGCTGGTTGTAGGTGGTCTCCAACGGCGAAACGTCGAATGTATCCAGCAGAACGTGGCGGGTGTAGATGACCGGGATGCCTGCCTGCCGGCATGCCGCGGCGGCGGTCACCATTTCCGGCAGCCGGTGGCGTGCCATGGGCACTTCCATCGGCGCGCCTTCCAGCACGAAATCGTTCTGCATGTCGATCATCAGCAGTGCGGTCCTGGCCGCATCAATGCGCCACATGTTGCCCCCTGTCGGCTCCGGCCGGTCCGGGCATTCCGCCCGGGCCGGACTTGAGACCTAGGCTACATGTTCCCTCGCGTCTCGCTGCCCCGCTAACTTGCTGCCCTGCGGCGGCCGCCGCGAGAAGACTATTCCTGCTCGGCCAACTCCCGCCGTGCCGCTGCGGCGGCCTTGCGCGTCCGATCCGCGGTCTTGGCCGCGGACACCAGGTCTTCCTCGGCAGCCTCCATCTTGCGATCGGTCGAGGCGACCTCCCGTTCCAGGTCCTCGATGCGCCGCTTCAGTTCGGCGAGCTCGCCCACGAGTTCGTCCCGCCGGTTCTGCAGTTGATCAAGCTTGTCCAGCACCTTCTGTTCCGATGCTTCGGCGTCTTCCTTGCGCTGCTCCGCCTTGTCCAGCGCCGCCCTCGCCTGCCGGCGCCGCCGCTCGGCCTCTTCGGCTTCCTGCTTGGCAGCCCGTTCGGCCTTGGCGGCCCGGCGCTCGGCGAGTTCGTCCCGCGAGGACCGCTTCGGCTGGAG
>NZ_JBNHGF010000337.1:0-3019 GCF_059091005.1 Arthrobacter sp. Y3223164 | reverse complement strand
CGGCCGCAGCACCTCCTGCGCCCGCCCCCGACCTGGCGGACGTGGCCGGGCAGCATGAAGCCCGGGCGGCGCTGGAAGTCGCCGCTGCGGGCGGCCATCATTTGCTGCTCGTCGGCCCGCCCGGTGCCGGCAAGACGATGCTCGCCGAACGGTTGCCTGGCATCCTGCCCGATCTTCCCGACCACCACGCCATGGAGGTGACCGCCATCCACTCCCTGAGCGCCACGGCCGTCCCGCTGACCGAGCTGGTACGGCGGCCGCCGTACGAGAGCCCGCACCACACGGCAACGGCGGTCTCCATCATCGGGGGCGGCTCCGGCATGCCCCGCCCGGGAGCGGCCTCGCGGGCACACCGCGGGGTGCTGTTCATGGACGAGGCACCTGAATACGACCGGCAGGTGCTCGACGCGTTGCGCCAGCCGCTGGAGAGCGGGCGGCTGGTGGTACACCGGGCGGCGGGCAGCGCCGCCTACCCGGCCCGTTTCCAGCTCGTCATGGCGGCGAACCCCTGCCCGTGCGGGCTCTCCGGCGGCAAGGGTTTGGAATGTACCTGCACGCCCGACCAGAGGCGCCGCTACTTCGGCAAACTCTCCAACCCCTTGACCGACCGCATCGATCTGCAGCTGACTCTGCCACGGCTGACTGTGGGGATGATGGCCACGGGTGCGCGGCGGGAGGACAGCGCGGCCGTCGCCGCCCGGGTAGCGGTGGCACGGACGGCACAGCGGGCGAGGCTGCAGCCGTGGGGCATCGGGTTGAACGCGGAGATCAGCGGCGAACTGTTGACCGGAAAGCTGCGGCTTCCGGCGGCTATCACAAGGGACCTGGACCGGGCCATGGAATGCGGAGTGCTGACCGGCCGTGGCTACTCGCGGGTCCTGCGCGTTGCGTGGACGCTCGCCGACCTGTCCGGCCTGGACCGGCCGGACCGGGACTGCGTCGGCACGGCGCTGGCCTTCCGCCAACAGGTCAAGGCGGCGTGACCATGCCGTCCCCATCTGCGGCCGCAGGCCAGGAGGAGATGACCAGAATGACGCAACTGCCGTCCACCGACGAGCGCCTTGCCCGGGCGGCGCTGTCCCGGCTGATGGAGCCGTCTGACTGGATCGGCCAGGCACTGGTCGCTGCTGCCGGCGCCCACGACGCCCTCAGGGTCGCCACCGGCCAGATCAAGGCCGGGCACGGTCTGCAGGCGGAATTGCTGAGCGCCCTCGACCGCGTACCCTCTGCCGGCAACGCCCAGCCGCTCAGCGACGCCCTCGAGCGGTGGGCGCCGCGCATCAAGGACCTTGCGCCCGAACGCGACCTGGTCGTGATCGGCAGGCTTGGCGGCACCGTGCTCATTCCCGGAGACGCCGTGTGGCCGGCCGCGTTGGCAGACCTCGGGCTGGGCGAACCGCTCTGCCTCTGGGCGCGGGGAAGGTTCACCGGCGGCATCCCGGACGTCCGGACAACGGTGGCCGTTGTCGGTTCCCGGGACAGCACGAATTACGGCAACCAGGTGACCGGCGACATCAGCAGCGGACTCGCGCAGCGGGGCTATTGCGTGATCTCCGGCGGGGCCTACGGGATCGATGCGCAGGCCCATCGGTCGGCCCTGGCGGCGGAAACCGAACATGTCGCCACCATGGCGGTCATGGCCGGCGGCCTGGACCGGTACTACCCGGCCGGAAACGAAGAACTGCTCCGCGCCATCGCCAGACGGGGGATCCTGCTGGCCGAAGTGCCGCCCGGCGCCGCACCAACACGTTGGAGATTCCTGCAACGAAACCGGCTCATCGCGGCGTTGGCCGCCGCAACCATCGTGGTGGAGGCCCGCTGGCGCTCCGGGGCACTGAATACTGCCCATCACGCCGCGGGGCTGGGCCGCGGCGTGGGCGCCGTCCCCGGATCCGTCTACAGCGCGAACTCGGCCGGTACCCATCGGCTGTTGCGCGACGGGAGCGCGACTGCCGTCACGGATGCCGCAGAGGCAGCCGAGCTCGCGGGACCGCTGGGAACAGTGCCCGCCGGGGGCCAAGAGGTGCTCGCCGACCACGACGGACTCGGCGTGGACGACCTGCTGCTGCTCGACGCCCTGCCGGTTCGCCGGGGAAGCACCGTGGACAAGCTCGCCACGGTCGCGGGCATCCCGGTCCGCACCGTCCTCGCGGGGCTCGGCCGGTTGGAAGCGGCAGGACTGGCCGTCCAGGACGCCACCGGCTGGCGCCGGGGGCGGCGGGACTGAGTAGGACACAGGGAAGGAGCGCGGCGGCAATTCAGCCGTGCCCCGTGCGCCTCCTTGAGTTCGGCGGGCCGGACCAGCAAAGTGAGGGGATGAGCTCTGCAGACCAACCCGAACCGCAGGGCACCGAGCCGCTCCCGCAGGCCTTTGACGCGGCCCTCGATGGCTTCGCCCGCTATCTGAAGGCGGAACGGGCGCGCTCGGAACATACCATCCGCGCCTATGCGACCGACGTCCGGCACCTGCTCGGCTACGCAGCGGAAACCGGTGCCCGGGAGCTGCCGGACATCACCCTCGGGACCCTGCGGTCCTGGCTGGGCGCGATGAACGGAGCCGGCATGGCCCGATCCACGCTGGCGCGGCGCACGGCCACCGCCCGCACGTTTATGGGCTGGGCGTTGCGGGAAGAGCTCATCCACACCGATCCGTCGCTCCGGCTGAAGGCGCCCAAACGCACCGGCTCGCTGCCCACCGTGCTGCGCCCGGCCCAGGTCGACGAGCTGTTCCGAACGCTCGCCGAGGAAGCCGCCGAGGGGGAGCCGATGCCCCTGCGGGACCGGGCGATGATCGAACTGCTCTATGCCACCGGAATCCGCGTCAGCGAACTCGCGGGCCTGGACATCGACGAAGTGGACAACGAACGCCGGACCATCCGAGTGCTCGGCAAGGGCAACAAGGAACGCACCGTTCCGTTTGGACTGCCGGCCGCCGTCGCCATGGACGACTGGCTGCGCCGCGGCAGGCCCAGGCTCGCCACCGCGGAAAGCGGTCCGGCCCTGTTCCTCGGCCAACGCG
>NZ_JBNHGF010000336.1:0-3060 GCF_059091005.1 Arthrobacter sp. Y3223164 | reverse complement strand
GGCCAGCCGCAGGGCCGCCATCAGGCCCAGCGCATCGATTTCGGCCGCGCTGGCATGCCCCACGCCGTAGGCCGTCGCCCACTTGTGGATCTTGGGCACCAGGGCCACCCGGTCCGCCGGGCTGAGCAGTTTGCTGTCGCGGACGCCGCGGATCTGCTTGGCCGAGGTCGCGTCGATGGCCACCATCCCTACGCTGACCGGTCCGGCCAGGGCCCCGCGGCCCACTTCGTCCGCACCGGCGACCAGCCGGTGGCCCGCCTCCGCGAAGGACCGCTCGAAGCGCAGCGTGGGGTTCCTGCCGGTCACGGTGCCTCGTCCTGCCGGGCCAGGGCCGGCTTCCCGCCGCCGGACGCTTCGGACGGTTCCGGGACGCCGTCGAAGACCTCGGGGTAATTGCCCAGGAAGCCCAGCCGGTCCAGCGGCCAGGCGATGACGCTGGCCTTGCCCTCGACGGACTCGAGGTCCACGAAGCCCCTCGACGCCTCGTCCTGGTGTTCGCGCGAGTCCGCGGAATGGTTCCGGTTATCGCCCATGACCCAGATTTTACCCTCGGGCACCGTCACGTCGAAGGGAATCCGGGCGTTGTCCGAGCCCGGCGCCAGGTAGGGATCCTCGTCCAGCGGCTCCCCATTGACCGAGATGCGGCCATCGGCGTCGCAACAGACCACCTGGTCGCCGCCCAGGCCAATGACGCGCTTGACCAGGTGCTGCTGGGATGCGTCCGGCATCAGCCCGACGAAGGTGAGGATTTGCTGGAACCAGTTGCCTTCATCCGCCCCGTTCGGCGGCAGCCAGTTGAGCTTGTCCTGGAAAACCACCACGTCGCCGCGGCTGAGCTCAAACGGCTGCGGGACCAGCAGGTTCACGAAGATCCGGTCGTCGACCTCGAGCGTGTCCTCCATCGAGGTGGACGGGATGAAGAAGGCGCGGAAGAGGAAGGTCTTGATCAGGAAAGAAAGGACGACGGCGACCGCGACAATCGTGGCGATCTCCTTCAGCCACGACAACAGGGAGTTCCGTCCGGCGTTCTTGTGTTCGCGCTGGCGTTCGCGCTTCCGCGGCCCGGAGGCATCCGGCTGGTACCCGCCAGTGTCCTTCGGGTCCTGGTCCATACTCACTATCCTCGATTCTCCGCTGGCTGGGCATCCAACTGTATCCGCTCCAGCCCGGACACCCGGTCGAGCGGCCAGATGATGCTCAGCGGGCGGCCAATGACGCGCTCGACGGGGACCATGCCCCCGCCGGGCGCGCCGAGGAGGGCCCGCGAATCGGCCGAGGCCGACCGGTGGTCCCCCATTAACCACAATCTATCCTTGGGCACCTGGACCGAGAACTCCACCTCGCTGGGCGCGTCGCCGGGAAAGAGGTAATCCTCCTCGACGGGCTCGCCATTGACCAGCAGCCGCCCGTCCGGGCCGCAGCACTCGACCGAGTCCCCCGGCAGGCCGATCACGCGCTTCACGTAGATGGTGTCGCTGCCGGCAATGCCCAGCCACTGGCCGGCCTGCTGCGCGGCGTCCACGAACGGGGACTTGCCGCTATTAAAGGGCGCGAACGAGCCCCGCCCGTCGAAGACCACCAGGTCGCCCCGCCGGATCCCGCCGAAGTGGTAGTCGGTGCGGGAAACCAGGACACGGTCGCCGGTCTCCAGCAGCGGCTCCATCGAGCCGGACGGGATGTAGTACACGTCCAGCAGCGTGGCGCGCACGACGGCGCTGAGCACCACGGCGCAGGCGACGACGGCCAACACAAAACGCCAGCCCGGAAGTCCGGGCCGGCGTCTTGGTTGTTCCCCCGAGGCTTCGGGGGAACCAGGGAGGTGCTGCACTGGTTAGGTCAAGAAGTTGCCGGTGGGCAACTTTACTTGGCGGTGCCGAAGTCGCGCTTCTCCTTGATGCGGGCTGCCTTGCCGTGGCGCTTGCGCATGTAGTACAGCTTGGCGCGGCGCACGTCGCCCTTGGTGACGACCTCGATGTGGTCGATGATCGGGGAGTGTACCGGGAAGGTACGCTCCACGCCCACGCCGAAGGAAACCTTGCGGACGGTGAAGGTCTCGCGGACACCATGGCCCTGGCGGCCCATGACGAAACCCTGGAAAACCTGGATACGGGCGGTCTTGCCTTCGATGATGTTCACGTGCACCTTAACGGTGTCGCCGGCGCGGAACTCGGGAACGTCGCTGCGCAGCGATGCTGCGTCAACAGAGTCGAGGATATGCATTTCTCACTCCTGGTGAACGCCACAGGTCATTCACTTTGGTCACGGCAGGACGGTCAGGCGGTGCCTGCAACGGTTGCTGCCGAAATTCAGGAAACCGGCCATCCGGGAATCGGCGGCCGGAGAGTCCGGCTGTTGGCGACGCTCCCCCTGTGGCAGGAACGTGCCCAGCGGACACAATCCTCTATTTTGCCACACGGCAGGGCCCAAGCTCTAATTCCGCCGCCCAAGCCCTACATGCCGCCCCAGCCCTACATGCGGCGTGGCTGAAGCTCCGGGTGCGCCGAATCCGGCACGACCCGCTCGGGCGTAACGGTGTAGCCGAGTCCGGCCAGGGTAGCGCGGTCCTGCTTGTCCAGGGTTTCCGGATCCAGGGCCAGGACCAGGTCCGGGCGGCGCGCGGCGGTGCGGCGCAGCTGTTCGTCGCGGCGGTGCCGGGCAATCTTGGCGTGGTTTCCGCTGAGCAGCACGTCCGGGATACCGCGGCCGCGCCACTCGGAGGGTTTGGTGTAGACCGGATACTCCAGCAGCCCGTCCGAGTGGGACTCCTCCACCAGCGAGTCGGGGTTGCCGACGACGCCGGGAACCAGCCGGCCCACGGCCTCGACCATCGCCAGCACGGCCACCTCTCCCCCGTTCAGCACGTAGTCGCCGAGGCTGACCGGGCGGACCCGGAAATGCCCGCCCGCCCAGTCGAGGACGCGCTCGTCGATGCCTTCGTAGCGGCCGCAGGCGAACACCAGATGGTCCTCGGCGGCGAGCTCGTAGGCGAGGGCCTGGTTGAAGACCTCGCCGGCCGGGGACGGGACGATCAGGACCGGCCGGGCGGCGGCCGGTTCGGGG
>NZ_JBNHGF010000335.1:0-3074 GCF_059091005.1 Arthrobacter sp. Y3223164 | reverse complement strand
CCACCGTGGGGCAGGCGGCGTGGGCCGCCAGGCCCGAGGAGACACTGCCCAGCAGCCGTCCCGCAAAGCCGCCGCGGCCGCGCTTGCCCACCACCGCCAGTCCGGCGGAAGCAGATTCGTCCACCAGCACTTCGCTCGGGTCCCCGGCCACCACGTGCCCTTCGGCCTGGAGCCCCAACGCTCCGGCGCGGTCAAGCGCCGCCTGCAGCACCCCTTCCCCGCCGCGCCGGGCGGTGGCCAGATACTGGTGGTCCACCTGCGGATCGTCCACGCCCGCGGTTGAGACGACGGTGACCAGCCGCACCGGCCATCCGCGGGACTGGGCCTCGAACAACCCCCAGTCCAGCGCCCGGGCGCTGGTTTCCGAGCCGTCGAATCCCACCAGGACGACCTCTTCCATGCCTTCCACCCTAGGGGACGGCCGCGCGGCTGAGTAGGGGCAGCGGGTTCCGACGGCGGCCGGGCGCGAGGCGGGCGCCGGGCAGGAGGACGGGCGGGCGGCCAGCGTACGGAAAAGCCGGGCGGCGAACGCCTCAAGAAACCATTGCCGTCGGCTGAACACAGGTTTAGACTGCTGAACATGCGTTCAGCAGCGCCGCCGCAGGCTGCCGCACCTAGTGATCTCACCGCCCGTGCCCGGGTCCGGGACACCGCCGTCGTACTGTTCGGCAGCCGGGGTTTCCGGGTGGGTGTCCGCGCCATTGCTGACGCGGCAGGGGTCAGCCCGGCGCTGATCCTGCACCATTTCGGTTCCAAAGACGGTCTGCGGACGGCCTGCGACGAGTACGTGTTGGCCAAAATCGGCGCCTACAAGCAGCAGGCAGTCCACTCCGGCTCGCCGACTGAACTGCTGGCGGCCATGGCGGAGCTGGAGGAAACGGCGCCGCTGGTCGGCTACGCCTTGCGGAGCCTCCAGTCCGGCGGCGAGCTGGCCCAGTCCTTCATCGAGCACTTCGCCGCCGACGCCGAGGCTTGGCTGGCCCAAGGCGTCGCCGCCGGCACCATCCACCCGTCCGTCGACGAGCAGGCGCGCGCCCGCTATCTGACCATTCAGGGATTCGGTGCCATGCTGCTGGACCTGACGCTTCACCCGCCGGAGGATCCCACCGATTTTTCCGCCATCATGCGCGGCTACCTGGACCGGCACGGCCTGGCCAACGTGGAACTCTACACGCAGGGCTTGATGACCACCCGCGACCTGCTCGACGCCTACCTGATGTATGTGACGGACCCGCCCGGTTCCTGACCCGCCGCGTCTCTGTCCCGTCCGCGCCCCGCGCACCCTAGTTCCTTCCATATTCCGCCCCGAAGCAGGTGGTTTCCATGTCTGAAGTAATCGACCTGAACCAAGTGGACAAGGCCTTCGGCTCCGTCCGCGCCCTGGACCGGCTCAACCTGGTGCTGGAACCCGGCGAGGTCCACGGCTTCCTCGGCCCCAACGGCGCCGGCAAGTCCACCACCATCCGCATCATTCTCGGCCTGTTGAAGGCCGACGCCGGAACCGTCCGGCTCTTCGGCGAGGACCCATGGTCGCGCGCGGTGCCCCTGCACCGCCGGCTGGCCTACGTTCCCGGTGACGTCAGCCTCTGGCCCAAGCTCACCGGCGGGGAGGCGATCGACCTGTTTGCCAGCCTCCGCGGCGGGATCGACCGCAGGCTCAAGGCCGAACTGTTGGAACGCTTCCAGCTGGATCCCACCAAGAAGACTCGCTCCTATTCCAAGGGCAACCGGCAGAAGGTCGCGCTCGTCGCCGCCTTGGCCAGTGACGTCGAGCTTCTGGTGTTGGACGAGCCGACGTCCGGACTGGACCCGCTGATGGAACTGGAATTCCAGCAGTGCATCCGCGAGTCCAGGCACGCCGGCAAGACAGTGCTGCTCTCCAGCCACATCCTGGCCGAGGTGGAAGCCTTGTGCGACAAGGTCACCATCATCCGGGCCGGCCGCGCTGTCCAAACCGGTTCGCTCGCGGAACTGAGACACCTGCGGCGCACCGCCGTCGTCGTGGTGGCAGACGGCGATGCCACCGCGGTGGGCAGCCTTACCGGCGTACACGACCTCCGGCGCGACAACGGGCGCGTGCACTTCACCGTTGACGAAGCCGCGCTGCCGGCCGCGTTGTCGGCCCTGCTCCCGCTGGGTGTCCGCAGCCTGACCAGCACGCCTCCGACGCTGGAGGAACTGTTCGTTCACCAGTACGGCCCCGATGGGCGGGCCGCGGCCGAAAGCGGCAGGTCATGAGCACCGCTACCGCGGCGCCGGGGATCTCCCGTGCGCGCAGCCCACGGAATCAGGCGCTGGCCGGGACCGGCCGGCTTCTCCGCCTGGCGCTGCGGGTGGACCGGGTGCGGATCCTGGTCTGGGCGCTGGCCATCGGCGGGTTCATCAGCTACTTCGCGTTGGTGCTGCCCCAGGTCTACGGCGACCAGGCGGCATGGCAGAGCCGGGCGGCGATCATGCAGGACCCGTCCGGCGCCCTGCTGGCCGGCCCGGGGTACGGCCTGGAGAACTACGGCCTGGGCCCGATGCTGGCCAACGAAGTGCTGGGGATGCTGGCGGTGGCCACCGCGTTGATGTCCATCTTCTCGGTAATCCGGCACACCCGGGCCAACGAAGAAGCCGGACGTGCCGAGCTCATCCTGGCCGGGCCGGTGGGACGACGCGCACCGCTGACCGCCGCGCTGGCGGTCATGCTGCTCACCAACCTGGCGGTGGCAGCGGCCCTGTTCGCGGCACTGGTGGCCAACGGTCTCGCGGCACTCGATTCCCTGGCGATGGCGGCCGGAGCGGCGTTGGTCGGGGTCGTCTTCGGCGCAGTGGCGGCGCTGACCGCGCAGCTGAGCGAACATGCGCGGACGGCCAGCGGCATGGCCGGGGCGCTGCTGGGGCTGGCGTACATCCTCCGCGGCATCGGCGACGCCCAGGCGCTGGGCGGCACCGCGTTGTCGTGGCTCTCCCCCATCGGTTGGGTCCAGCAGGCGCGGGCCTATGTCGAGCTGCGCTGGTGGCCCTTGCTGCTGTGTCTGGCGCTCGCGGCACTGCTGGTGCCGGCCGCGTATCTGCTGCAGGGCCGGCGC
>NZ_JBNHGF010000334.1:0-3093 GCF_059091005.1 Arthrobacter sp. Y3223164 | reverse complement strand
AGGCCCGCTCGACGGCCGGCACGGCCTCGGCGGCCACCCGGCCGGCGTCGGCCAGCACGCGGGTCCATTCAAGCTCCACGTCGAGCATGGCTTGGATGAATTGGTAGTCGCTGGTTAAACGGGACGCTGCTGTCCCGGCCGAGGCCGGAGACAGCAGCCCGAAATCAGCGTGGTCCGCCGGATTCATACAGGCCTAAATCCCCGGGTAGGTCAGGAAGACGGTCTCGCCGTCACCCTGCAGCCGGATGTCGAAGCGGAGGTCGCCGTTCGGTTCGCGCTCTGCGATCAGCGTGTTCCGCCGCTCTTCCGGCAGCGAGGACAGCAGCGGGTCGTTCGCCAGCGCCTCGGTTTCCTCCGGCAGGTAGATCCGGGTGAACAGCCGGTTCAGCAGGCCGCGGGCAAAGACCACCAGGGAGATGAACGGGGCCTTGCCCGGCTCGGTGGCACCCGGGTTGACCGTGGTGAAGGTGTAGTGGCCCACGTTGTCCACGGCCACGCGGCCGAAGCCGGTGAAGGTGTGGTTGTCGCGGACCAGGGAACCGGTTTCGCGGGAGATCTTGCCGTGCTCGTCGGCCTGCCAGATCTCCAGCATGGAGTCGGGGATCACGGTGCCGTTGCCGTCGTAGACCACGCCGTGCAGCCGGATGGACCCGGGGTGCGCGCGGTGGACCAGTTGGCTGTCCTTCTCGTAGGGCAGCGCGAAGCCGTAGAACGGGCCTATGGTCTGGCCCGGGGTGGGCACCAGTTTGGTGGTGGACTCGCTCATCAGTGCTCCTCGCCTTCTTCCATCCAGGTGCGGTTGCTGCCGGAAAGGACAATGTCCCAGCGGTAGCCGGTGTTCCACTCGTGGCTGGTGACCGAGTGGTCATAGGTGGCGACCAGGCGGTCGCGGGCCGCCGGGTCGGTGATCGACTGGTAGATCGGATCCAGCGGGAACAGCGGGTCGCCCGGGAAGTACATCTGGGTGATCATGCGCTGGGTGAAGTCGGTGCCGAACAGCGAGAAGTGGATGTGTGCCGGGCGCCAGGCGTTGTGGTGGTTCTTCCACGGGTAGGGGGCGGGCTTGATGGTGGTGAACTTGTACTCGCCGTTGGGCCCGGTGATGCAGCGGCCCACGCCGGTGAAGTTCGGGTCGATCGGGGCCGGGTGCTGGTCGCGCTTGTGCACGTAGCGGCCGGCGGCGTTGGCCTGCCAGACCTCCACCAGCTGGTTGCGCACCGGGCGTCCGTCGCCGTCCAGGACACGGCCCTGCACGATAATCCGCTCGCCGATCGGCTCGCCGTTGTGCTGGATGGTCAGGTCCGACTCCAGGGCGTGCACGTCACGCTCGCCGAAGGCCGGGCTCCACAGCTCGATGGTCTCCGGGTCCGCGTGGTGCAGGTCTTTGGTGGGGTGGCGCAGCAGCGAGGAGCGGTACGGCGCAAAGTCGATGCGCGGCTGCGTCTCTTCGGCGCCGCCGGCCTCCACGCTCTTGCGGTACGCCTCGTGGCTGTCGGCAATTTCCTGGCTGATCTTTTCCTGCGAATCCGTGGTGGCGGCAGGGTCCAGCAGGTGGCTGTCGTCAAACGTCTCGTCCTCGAAAGCCTCGTCCGGAGCTTGTGCGTCGCTCATCGGGACTCCTTTCCGTTGTGGCTGTGGATGGTTTAAGGGTTTGCGCGCCCGGCGTGGTGCGGGCGGAGCGGTCACTTGTGCGGCCAGCCCGTGTAGGACTCGGCCAGGTACTGCTGCCCGAAGCGGGAACCGGTCACGGTGGCCAGCTCGCCGAGGGCACGCTTGGTCTCGAAGGGCGAGGCATCCGTGCGGGTGTGCAGCATGCTGGTCATCCAGTAGGAGAAGTTCTGCGCCTTCCAAACCCGCTGCAGCGCCAGGTCGGAGTAGCCCTCCAGCAGTGCGTCGCTGCCGGTGGAGTAGAACGAGTCGATGGCCTCGAAGAGCACCTTGACGTCCGCGAAGGCCAGGTTCAGGCCCTTGGCCCCGGTGGGCGGCACCGTGTGTCCGGCGTCGCCGGCCAGGAACATGCGCCCGTGGGACAGCGGTTCCCGCACGAAGGAGCGGAAGGCCAGCACGGTCTTGTCGAAGATCGGTCCCTGCTTCAACTGGAAGCCGTCGGGCCCGTCGACCCGCTTCTGCAGTTCCGCCCAGATCCGGTCGTCGCTCCAGTCGTCCACGTTCTCGGCCGGATCGCACTGGAAGTACATGCGCTGGACGGTCTCGCTGCGCTGGGAGATCAGCGCGAAGCCGTGCGGCGAGTTCGCGTAGATCAGTTCCGGGGCGCTCTTCGGGGCCTCGGTCAGGATGCCGAACCAGGCGAACGGATACTCGATCTTGTAGTCCTGCTCCCCCTTCACCGCGCGGCGGCAGAAGCTGCGGGAGCCGTCGGCACCCACCAGGATGTCGCAGTGCACCTCGAAGGCGGCGCCGTCCTTGTCCGTGAACCTGAACTTGGGCGTGGTGGTCTCCAGGTCCAGCACCTCGGTGACCTCGGCCTCGTAGCGCACGTCGCCGCCGTCGCGCCTGCGGGCGGCGGCCAGGTCCAGGAACACCTCGTTCTGCGCGTACAGGGTCACGGTGGCGTCCACGAGGTCCTTGAAGTCCAGCGGATGCGACTCTCCGTTGAAGCGCAGATCGATGCCGGCGTGCTCGTCGCCCTCGGTCAGCACCCGGCCGTCGACGCCGGTGTCGGTCAGCATCTTGACCGAGCCCGCCTCCAGGATGCCGGCCCGGTGGGTGTTGTGGATGGTGTCGTGGTCACGGGATTCCACCACGAGGTTGTCGATCTCGTGCCGGGCCAGCAGGTGGCTGAGCATCAGGCCGGCCGGTCCCCCGCCGACGATTCCTACCTTGGTTTTGATGATCTGCGGTTGCGCCATGGGTAAGTCTCCTGGGTCGAAGAGGAAGCCGTCTCTTCACCAGTGTGAGCCCGGCGACACGGATTCCGCCCCGGCGTTCTTATTGAATGAGAATTACGACGGCGGTGGCCGCCGCTGTCACAGCGCGACGCCCATGGCCCGGGAGATGCCGCGCGCCGCCGTCATCAGCGCCGGCACCACGGCGTGGAAGTTCTCGAAGCCCAGCGGCACCACCACGCCGAGG
>NZ_JBNHGF010000333.1:0-3098 GCF_059091005.1 Arthrobacter sp. Y3223164 | reverse complement strand
AGCGCCCGCATGAGCGCGTGCGACGGCGCGGCGAAGTTGCCGGGTACCTGCACGGCGAGCCAACTGCCGGGCTTCATGGCGCGCAGCCAGGAACGCATGAGGTCCTGGTGCCCGGGCACCCACTGCAGCGCTGCGTTGGACACCAGCACGTCCAGCTCCGCCGGAGGGGTCCAGGTCCGGATATCCCCTGCCACGAATGCCAACCTGGCCGAGGTGTGCCGCTGCTGTGCCTGCCGGATCATCTCGGGCGAGGAATCCACTCCGGTGACGCTGGCGGCGGGCCAGCGGTCGGCGAGCGCCGCCGTCAGGCCGCCCGGGCCGCAGCCCAGATCCACCACCACTGCGGGGTCGTCGGCGGCGATCCTTCCGGTCAGGTCAAAAAACGGCCGGTCGCGGTAGCCGGCGAATTCCACATACTTCTGCGGGTCCCAGTGCATGGGCAGTACGTTACGCCACGCCCCCGCCGGGGCACGCACCGCCGGGTGCCCGCATGGCGGGGCACAACCACCGCATAAGCTGGAAACAACATGAATCTTCTCCAGCTCCTGCCGGGCACCGGCACTGCCTCAGATCCCGACGACGTGTACACCTGGTTCACCGAGTGGGTCGAATCCCGTGGAATGTCGCTCTACCCTGCCCAGGACGAAGCCGTCATGGAGTTGGTCACCGGCAACAACGTCATCCTGGCTACCCCCACCGGGTCGGGGAAGTCGTTGGTCGCGATCGCGGCCCACTTCCACGCCATGTCCGCCGGGACCGTCAGCTATTACACGGCACCTATCAAGGCGCTCGTGTCGGAAAAGTTCTTCGCCCTGTGCGACATCTTCGGCCCGGAGAACGTCGGCATGGTCACCGGCGACTCGTCGGTCAACCAGGACGCCCCGATTATCTGCTGCACCGCCGAGATACTGGCCAACATCGCGTTGCGCGAGGGCTCCGCCGCGGACCTTGGCACGGTGGTCATGGACGAGTTCCACTACTACTCCGACCCGCAGCGCGGCTGGGCCTGGCAGGTGCCGCTGCTGGAACTGCCGCAGGCGCAGTTCCTGCTGATGTCCGCGACGCTGGGCGACGTGACCCGGTTCGAGAAGGAACTCACCGACCTCACCGGCAGGGCGACGGTCACCGTCAGTTCGGCCGAACGCCCCATTCCGCTGCATTACTACTATGTGCAGACCAGCGTGCAGGAGTCGCTGGAGGAACTGCTCTCCACC
This sequence comes from Arthrobacter sp. Y3223164, assembly GCF_059091005.1. NCBI lineage: Bacteria > Bacillati > Actinomycetota > Actinomycetes > Micrococcales > Micrococcaceae > Arthrobacter > Arthrobacter sp. Y3223164. Next base: position 1,884 of record NZ_JBNHGF010000333.1, on the reverse strand, counting down.
AAGCAGGTACCCGTCTACGTGGTGCACTTCAGCCAGTTGGAAGCCATCGAGCGCGCACAGAACCTCATGAGCATCAACGTCTGCACCCGGGAGGAGAAGGACCGCATCGCGGAACTGATCTCCGGTTTCCGGTTCGCGGCCGGATTCGGCAAGACCCTCAACCGCCTGGTCCGGCACGGCATTGGCGTCCATCACGCGGGCATGCTGCCCAAGTACCGGCGGCTCGTGGAGCAGTTGGCGCAGGCCGGGCTGCTGAAGGTCATCTGCGGCACCGACACCTTGGGGGTGGGCATCAACGTGCCCATCCGCACCGTGCTGCTGACCGCCTTGAGCAAGTACGACGGCGTGCGCACCCGCCTGCTCAACGCGCGCGAATTCCATCAGATCGCCGGGCGCGCGGGCCGGGCCGGCTATGACACGGCGGGCACCGTCGTCGTGCAGGCCCCGGAACACGTGGTGGAGAACACCAAGGCGATGGCCAAGGCGGTAGCCAAGTTTGGCGATGACCAGAAAAAACTTCGCCAAGTGGTGAAGAAGAAGCCGCCGACCGGCTTCGTGAGCTGGGGCGAACCGACCTTCCACAAGCTGGTGGAGAGCGACCCCGAACCGCTGACGTCCAGCTTTACCATCAGCCACGCGATGCTGCTGAACATTCTCGAGCGCCCCGGGGACCCGTTCGCCGCCGCCAAACGGTTGCTGACGCGCAACCACGAAACTCGCGCATCCCAGCTGAAGCTGATCAAGAAGGCACTGGGCATTTACCGGGAGCTGGTGGTTTCCGGCCTGGTGGAACGCCTGGACGCTCCGGACGAGAACGGGCACCTCGTCCGACTGAAGGTGGAGCTGCAGCCGAATTTCGCGCTGAACCAACCCCTTTCCCCGTTCGCCGTGGCCAGTCTGGACCTGCTGGACCCCGAAGACGGCGGCTATGCCCTGGACGTGGTCTCCATCATCGAGGCCACGCTGGAGAAGCCCCGCCAGATCCTGTCCGCGCAGGAGAAGAAGGCACGCGGCGAAGCAGTGGCTGCGATGAAGGCCGACGGCATCGAATACGACCAGCGGATGGCCCTGCTGGACGAGGTCACCTACCCGCAGCCGCTGGCCGAGCTGCTCGAGGCCGCCTTCGAGACCTACCGCCACGGTGCGCCCTGGCTGGGCGATTTTGAACTTGCGCCGAAGTCGGTCATCCGTGACATGTACGAACGGGCGATGAATTTCGGCGAGTTCGTGCAGTTCTACGGGCTGGCCCGCAGCGAGGGCATAGTGCTCCGCTACCTGACCGACGGCTACAAGGCACTGCGGCAGACCGTGCCGGCCGAGGCCCTGCGCGAGGACCTGGCCGACATCATCGCCTGGCTGGGCGAGCTGGTGCGGCAGGTCGACTCCAGCCTGCTGGACGAGTGGGAAGAACTCGCCGCGGGCAAGGGCGCCGCAGATCTGGCGGCCGAGCACGCCGCCGAGTCGGTGTTCACGCAGGAGCCGCCGAAACTGACGGATAACATCCGGGCCTTCCGCGTGATGGTGCGCAACGAGTTGTTCCGCCGGGTGGAACTGTTCGCCGAGGAGCAGGAAGAGGACCTCGGTGCCCTGGATGCCGATGCGGGCTGGGACGCCGACCGCTGGGCGGACGCCATGGACGCCTACTACGAGGAGTACGACGACCTCGGCATCGGGCCGGATGCGCGCGGACCGGCGCTGCTGATCATCGAGGAGCAGCCGGCCGTCTGGAAGGTACGGCAGATCTTTGATGACCCGGCCGGCAACCGGGACTGGGGCATCAGCGCCGAGGTGGACCTTGCCGCCAGCAACGAGACGGGAGCGGCCGCGATCCGGATTCTCGACGTCGGACCGGCCGGCGGCTGAGGCCGGCGGGTCGGCCCGATG
>NZ_JBNHGF010000332.1:0-3113 GCF_059091005.1 Arthrobacter sp. Y3223164 | reverse complement strand
CGCCGCTCAGACGGCGGCCGGGGACCGCGCCGCGCACCCGCGGCCAGGCGGAAGACGGACGTGGAAGCCGGCCCGGAGGATCGAGCATGAGCATCGAGGTCAACAACGAATCGGCCGTCGCCGCCAACGAGGAAGAGCTGGTGCGGCTGGCACGGTTCGTGCTGGACTCGCTCTACGTCCATCCGGAGGCGGAACTGTCCATCATCATGGTCGACACCGAAGCGATGGAGCGGCTTCACATCGAGTGGATGGACGAGCCGGGCGCCACCGACGTGCTGTCCTTCCCGATGGACGAACTGCGTCCCGGCACCGCGATGAAGCCGGGCCCGCCCGGCGTGCTGGGCGACATCGTGATCTGCCCGCAGGTGGCGCAGGAGCAGGCAAAGAAGGCCGGCCACGGCCTGTTGGACGAAATGCTGCTGCTGACCACGCACGGCATCCTGCATTTGCTCGGTTTCGACCACGCCGAGCCGGCCGAGAAGGAAGAGATGTTCGGCCTGCAGCGCCAGTTGCTGTCCTCCTTCACCGGCAAGGCAGCCCCCACCGAAACCACCCTGTAGAGCCCGGCGATGCTCTGGATACTCGCCGCCATGACGCTGGCTTTCACGCTGTTCGCCGGGGTGCTGACCGCCGCCGAGGCCGCCTTTACCTACCTGCCGCGCCACGACGCCGAAAACCTGCTGCGTTCCGGGCGGAGCCGCAGCCTGCGCCTCATCCTGGCCTCGCCGGCGGCCCACATGCACGGGCTGCGTTTCTGGCGCGTCTGGTTCGAGATGGCAGCCGCCGTCGCCATCGCCCTGCTGTTCCACGACCTGCTGGACAACATCTGGCTGGCCGGACTGCTGGCCACCGTCACCATGGCCGCCGTCGGGTTCGTGCTGGTCGGGGTCTCCCCGCGGCAACTGGGCCGGATGCACGCCGGCGCCGTCGTGCTTTCCACCGCCTTGCTGGTCAGGCTGCTGTGCTCGATCCTCGGTCCCGTGCCCCAATGGCTGGTCCGTTTGGGCAGCGCGGTGGCCCCTAACGCGCCCCGCGCCGACGCGGCCTTCTTCACCGAAGAGGAGTTCCGCGAACTCGTGGACCGGGCCAACGAGTCCGACATGATCGAGGACACCGAGGCGGAACTGATCCACTCCGTCTTCGAGCTGGGCGATACCAAGGTCCGGGCGGTGATGGTGCCGCGCACGGACATGCTCAGCATCGACTCCGGCTCCACCCTGCAGGAGGCCATGACGCTGTTCCTGCAGTCTGGCTATTCACGGATCCCCGTGATCATGGACACCGCGGACCAGATCCGCGGCATCGTCTACCTGAAGGACGTGGCCGCCCGGATCCACGGCCGGGAGGACCACGGCGCCGGCATGCTGGTGGACCAGATCTGCCGCGAGGTCCGGTACGTGCCCGAGTCGAAGTCGGTCGGCGAGCTGCTGCAGGAAATGCAGCGCGAGTCCACGCACGTGGCCATCGTGATCGACGAATACGGCGGCACCGCCGGCCTGGTCACGCTGGAGGACCTCATCGAGGAGATCGTCGGCGAAATCGTCGACGAATACGACACCGAGCGCCCCGAAATCGAGGCGCTGCCGGACGGCCTGTACCGGGTCAGCGCGCGCACCGGTATCGACGACGTCGGCGAACTGTTCAATCTGGAGCTTGACGACGAAGAAGTGGACACCGTCGGCGGGCTGCTGGCCAAAAGCCTCGGCCGGGTGCCGATCGTCGGCAGCGAAGTGGAGCTGGACGGCCTGCACCTGCGCGCCGAACGGCTGGAGGGCCGGCGCAACCGCGTCAGCCATGTCCTGGCCTGGTACGAAGCGCCCGCCCGGGACCAGTACGCCAACGACGACGGCGCTGCCGCCGCCGATGACCCCGCCCGGATGCCCGGGACGGAGAGGGAACGATGACCAACCCCGAAAACGCCACCGGCGCCAACAGCACCGACAAGGCCGTGGCCATGCCGTCCAGCGGCTGGCCCAAGGACTACCGCGCCGGTTTCGTGTCGCTGGTGGGCCGCCCGAACGCGGGCAAGTCCACGCTGACCAACGCGCTGGTCGGGCAGAAGGTGGCCATCACCTCCGCCAAACCGCAGACCACGCGGCACACCATCCGCGGCATCGTGCACCGGCCGGATGCCCAGCTAGTGCTGGTGGACACTCCCGGCCTGCACCGGCCCCGGACCCTGCTGGGGCAGCGGCTGAACGACCTCGTGGCGGACACGCTTGCCGAAGTGGACGCGATCGGCTTCTGCCTGCCGGCCAACGAGAAGATCGGCCCCGGCGACCGCTTCATTGCCAACCAGCTGGCCGCCCTGTCCGGCAAGCCCGTGGTGGCACTGGTAACCAAGACGGACCTGATGGACAAGCAGGCGCTGGCCGAGCAGCTGCTGGCGGTCGCGGCACTGGGCGCGGAGATCTTCGGCCCGGACGGCTTCGCCGACATCGTGCCGGTTTCCGCCGCCAAGGGAGACCAGGTCCAAACGGTCGCCGATGTGCTGGTCCGGCAGATGCCGCTGTCGCCGCCGCTCTATCCCGACGGAGAGCTCACGGACGAACCCGAAGCCGTGATGGTGGCCGAACTGGTCCGGGAGGCGGCGCTGGAGGGGGTACGCGACGAACTGCCCCACTCGCTGGCCGTGGTGGTCGAGGAGATCGTTCCGCGCGAAGGCCGCAGCGCCGACAACCCGCTGCTGGATGTCCGGGTGAACCTCTTCGTGGAACGTCCGTCGCAGAAGGCCATCATCATCGGCAAGGGCGGGGAGAGGCTCCGCGACGTCGGCACCCGCGCGCGCAAGGGGATCGAGGGCCTCCTGGGCACCCGCGTCTACCTTGACCTGCACGTAAAAATAGCCAAGGACTGGCAGCGCGACCCCAAGCAGCTGGTGCGGCTCGGTTTCTGAGCCTCCGGCGCCGCCGGGAACTTTCCCCGGCCGCAACCCGTAGAATACTTAGCGGCCAGTGATGGGCTGGCCGCGTCTTTTTTATCTGGCTTACAACCGTGCAGAGGGGTATCCCGTGGATCATCGCGGCAGTTCCGGTGATGACCCGCAGACCCCGACGGGACAGCCGTCCGCGGGGCAGGATCCCGCCCCGCGGTCACCGGCCGGCGGCGCGCCG
>NZ_JBNHGF010000331.1:0-3121 GCF_059091005.1 Arthrobacter sp. Y3223164 | reverse complement strand
ACGGCTTCGCGGACGGCATCGGGGCCGGAGGCAGCCAGGGCCTCCGGAGTGGGGAAGAGCGCCAGGCCGGTGACCGTCCGGGAGCCGAAGGCAGCGACCAGCCGGGCCGTGAAAGTGCGGGCCGCGGCGAGCGAGACCTGCTGGCCGATCACGGTGGAGACGGCACCTTCGAAGCCGTCCGGGTACCCAAGGATCCGCAGCCCGGGGCGCTCGGCGAGCAGGGGCCCGAGCACCGGGTCGGTGCCCAACGCCGCCGCCACCCGCTCCGGTTCCAGGTCCAGGTCGAGCCAGCCGCGCACCGCCGTCGTTATCTCCCTCAGGGCGGCCGGGGAGTCGCTGCCGACGTCCAACTCGACGGCGTCGGGCGACAGGGTGGCCGTGACCGGCACCGGTCCGGTGCCGGTGTTGAACAGGCGGGTGCAGGTGCCCGCGGCCACGTCGACGGTTTCCAGGCCGGGTACCGCATGGGCGGCCAGGGCAGCCAGCGCGGCCGGGGAGTCGAACGGCGGAAGCAGCGGCAGGCCGACCTGCATGGGTCAGCGGGCCTTGACCGCCAAGACCGGACAGTCGACGGTCAGCAGGATCTCCTGGGCGGTGCTGCCCATGATCAGCTTGCCCACCGGGGAGCGCCGGCGCAGGCCGATGACCAGCAGCGAGACCGAGAGCTCGTCAACCAGTTCCACGATCTCGTCCACGGCGTCCTTGCCGCGGACATACTGCTTGAACTCTGCCTGCAGGCCGGAATTGTACAGTTCCTGCTGCACCCAGGCCGCGTCGTGGGCGTCCGAGAACGACTCGTCCTTCTGCGCCCCGCCCGGACTGGCGTTGACGACCACCAGCTTCTCATTGTTCTGCGTGGCCATTTGAATGCCCTTGCTCAGGGCCGCACGGCCCTCGGGACGCGGGGCGTAGGCAACAAGAATCGTCAACGTGCTCTCCTTACCGGATAACTCCTGCGGTGCCGGCTCCAGGTCGAACATGCACGTCCGGTTCCCCCGAAGCCAGCGGGTGCACATCATTGTGGCACGCATCCCGCGGTGCGGCGGATGCGTGAAGTGATTGTGAAAGCCGGTGTCAGTTCCAGACGCCGGAGGAGCCGCGGCGGTGGCTGTCCACCAGGTGGGTGTCGATCATGCCGATGGCTTCCATCAGGGCGAACATGGTGGTGGGGCCGACGAAGGCAAAGCCGCGCTTGCGCAGGGCCTTGGACAGCGCGACGGACTCCGGCGATGTGGTGGGCACGTCCTGGATGTGCCGCGGCGCGGGCGTCTCCTTCGGCTGGAACGACCAGACGAAGTCGCTCAGGCCGCCTTCTGCGCGCAGGTCGATGGTGGCGTTCGCGTTGGTGATGGCGGCGCGGATTTTGGCCCGGTTCCGCACGATTCCGGCGTCCTGCATCAGCGCCTCGACATCGTCTTCGGTGAACGCGGCGACGGTATCCACGTCGAAATCATGGAACGCTTGCCGGAAGGCGGGACGTTTGCGCAGGATCGTGGCCCAGGAGAGCCCGGCCTGGAAGCCCTCCAACGTGATGCGCTCATAGACGCCTTGCTCGCCCCGGACGGGCATGCCCCATTCGGTGTCGTAATACTCGCGCAGCAGCGGATCCATCGCCGCCCACGTGGGCCGGGCCAGGCCGTCCTCGCAGAGGACTACGCCGGAAGCGGTTGTCTCCATGATTCGATTCTCTCCTACCGCGGCGCAGCCCGCAGGCCCGCCCCACTTACTGTGGAAACCGTCCCTCATACTGTAAAAAAACCGCGAACCCTCAGGTCAGGCCGGTCACCCGCATGGTCAGGTTCAGCCGGCCGCCGGTCAGCCCGCAGGCGGGATCGGCCGTGCCCGGGTAGATCCTGGGCACGCCGTGGTAGGCGAACCGGGCCGGTCCGCCGAAGACGAACAGGTCGCCGGAGCGCAAACGGACGTCCGTGTACGGCTTGGTCCGCGTTTCGGTGTTGCCGAAGCGGAACAGGCAGTCGTCGCCCACGCTGAGCGAAACCACCGGGAAGTCCGCCTGTTCGTCCTTGTCCTGGTGCATGCCCATCTTCGCGGTGTCGTCGTAGAAGTTGATCAGGGCCGTGTCCGGCTCGTAGCCTTGCGCCGCGGCCGGATCCCCCGATGCGTCGGCCAGCGCCCGACGGCCCCACTCGGCCAGCCAGCCGGGAAACTCCAGCACGCGCGCGCCGTTCACGTCGTCTGCGGTGCGGGTGTATTTGTACGGCGCCCAGTGCCAGCCCAGGCACAGCGTCCGCACGCTCATTTCGTGGCCGCCCGGCAGCTTGGCGGCACGGTAGGGGACCGGCCCGCGGCCAAATTCGCGGCACGCTTCGACCAGTTCCCGCTGCTGCTCCACGGCCAGCCAGCCGGGCACATGCACCGCGCCCGGCGCGATCTCGCGCGGGCCGGCCGGAGCGTCCTCGAACAGTGTGCTCACGCCGCTGCCTCCAGCCCCAGCAGGTAGGCCTTGGCCTCCGGCCCGCCCAGGTACCCGCCGAAGGCGCCGTCCGAACGGAGCACTCGGTGGCAGGGCACGACGACGGGCAACGGGTTGGTGGCGCAGGCGCTGCCCACCGCGCGCACGGCCTTGGGATTTCCGACGGCGGCTGCCACCTGCGCGTAGCTCTCGGTCCGGCCATACGGGATCTCGGGCAGGTGGTTGAGCACCTCCGCGCGGAAGCCCTTGGATAGCCGCCGGTCCAGCGGTAGGTCGAAGGAGCGCCGCCGGCCCGCGAAGTACTCGTCCAGTTGCCGGGCGGCGGCCTCAAGCCGGGCCGGAGCATGCAGGATCCGGGGGCTGACGCTGGCTGCCAGGCCGGCCAGCACGGCATCGTGGTTTTCGCCCTCGAAGGCCACGCGGACCAGTCCTTCCTCCGTGGCGGCCAGCAGCAGCTGCCCCAGCGGCGTGTCGGCGGTTGCGTAGGCCAGGTCGAGGGTGCCTTCGGCGGCGGCCTCATGTTCCAGCCTGGTGTGCAGCCGCTCCAGCAGCGTCGGATCCAGGCGGGTCAGCACGTCGAGCCCGGGTCCGGGCGCGGCGGCCCGGGCCGTCGATTGTGCGTTGGTCATCGCAGAACTCCTTCACTCGCGTGGTGTGCGGCCGCTCCCGCGTCCTGCTCCCGGCCGC
>NZ_JBNHGF010000330.1:0-3123 GCF_059091005.1 Arthrobacter sp. Y3223164 | reverse complement strand
AGCGCCAGGGCGCCGCCGACGACGAACACCAACAGGGCGGAGGCCCCGGCAAGTGCCAGCGCGGTCCGGCCGTAGCGGATGCGGAACTCGGGCTGCCGGGCGGGCGGGGGCACGGGCGACGCTGTCGAGGGTGCCGGCTGGGCGTTGTATTCCATGATGATCCCCTGGTTGCCGCCCGAGGCGGTTGCGGGTACTGAAACTAGTGGTGCTGCGTGTCCCGGCGCCGGTTCAGCCAGCGCGGGACGGAATGCTCCGCGGAGCACGTACGGTCCTACCCAGACAAACCACAGCCCGACGATGACCGCCAAGATCACAGAGCTCTGAATGTCCACTCTCAAAACCGTAGAAGCTCAAGCATGCCGTACGCGGCATTCATCACGGTGTGTCGGATAACGATTCCGTGCGGCGCTGCCTTATGGTGTCGGGCCGACTTTGGTGCGGGCCCTGCTGCGGCGTCGGGGCGGCTTAGGTGCCGGCCCGGCTAAGGTGTCCATCCGACGTCGCCGTGCTCCAGCCAGCGGTCCAGCAGGCCGCCGGGAACCTCCTCGGCAGTGAGCGCGAAGCTGCGGTGGTCTGCCCAGGCCCCGTTGATATGCAGGTACCGCGGACGCAGTCCTTCGTCTCGAAAGCCGAGCTTCTCCACGACGCGCAGGCTGGCGCGGTTCTCCGGCCTGATGTTGATCTCCATCCGGTGGAGCCCGAGCGTTTGGAAGCAATGGTCGGTCGCCATGGCCACCGCCGTGGGCGCTATCCCGCGGCCGGCACGCGCCTCATCCACCCAGTACCCCAAAGTGGCCGACATTGCAGAGCCCCAGACGATGCTGGAGACAGTAAGCTGCCCGACCAGCGCCGGCCGGGGCCTCCCCTCCTGCAGTTCGGTGATGATCCAGGGCAGGGCCGTGGCAAGTCGTGCCTGGTGCTTGAGCGAGCGGACCATCTCCGAGAACGAGGGCAGATACCCGTCCGGGGCCGGGTTCGTGGCCTCCCACGGTTCCAGCCAGCGCGCGTTGCGGCGCCGCACGGCCGTCCACTCGCTCCGGTCCCGGTACCGGATCGGGCGCAGCGACAAGTTCCCGCATGCCAGCGTCGCTGGCCAGATTGCCGGTCCGTACCCCATGTGAAGTTCTTAGCGGTCGTGGCGGGGCTCAGTCGCCCGAGCCGTCAATGAAACTCTTCAGCCAGGTCCGCAGTTCCGTCCCGATGTCTTCACGTTCGGAGGCGATGGTCACGACGGCCTTGAGATAGCTGAGCTTGTCGCCGGTGTCGTACCGGCGCCCGGAAAAGACCACGCCGTAGACGCCGCCGCCTTCGCCTTCGCGGCCGGCCAGGGCTTCGAGCGCGTCGGTCAACTGGATTTCGCCGCCGCGGCCGGGCTTGGTGTCCTCCAGCACGTCGAAGACGGACGGGTGCAGGACGTAGCGGCCGATGACCGCCAGATTGGACGGGGCCTCGTCCGGCGATGGCTTCTCCACCAGTTCGTTGATCCGCACGTAGCCGCCGTCGCCCATCGCGGTAACGTCCGCGCAGCCGTAGGCGCTGATCTGGGCGGGGTCCACTTCCATCAGGGCGACCACGGAGCCGCCGGTCTGCTGCTGGACCGCGATCATCTGGGTCAGCAGGTCGTCGTGTTCGTCGATAAGGTCGTCGCCGAGCAGCACGGCGAACGGTTCGTCGCCCACGTGCTGGCGGGCCCGCAGGACTGCGTGGCCGAGGCCCAGCGGATCCCCCTGGCGCAGGTAGTGGATGTCCGCCAGTTCCGAGGCTGCCTGTACGGCGGCGAGCTTCTCCAGATCGCCTTTCTCCTCCAGGATCTGCTCGAGGTTGGGCACGCGGTCGAAGTGGTCTTCCAGCGGGCGCTTGTTGCGGCCGGTGATGACCAGGACGTCGCTCAAGTCAGCGCGCACGGCTTCCTCGACCACGTACTGGATGGCCGGCTTGTCCACCACGGGGAGCATTTCCTTGGGCATGGCCTTGGTGGCGGGCAGGAAACGGGTTCCCAAACCAGCGGCCGGGATGACAGCTTTGCGTACCGTGCGATGAGACGTCATGGGTTCAGACTACCGAACGAAGGTGCGAAGCAAGCCGATCCGGGGGGAAGCAACTACGATGTCGGCCATGGAGATGCAAACCGGCATGGACAAGGAAACCGCCCGCGCATTCTTCCGGGCACGCCGCCGGGCCCGCCCCGAGGAAGAGCAGATCAAGGCCGGGACCGCCCTGGCGCACCAGGTGCTGGACGGTCTTCGGCGGCTGAACGTCCCGGCCGGAACCATCGTGCCGGCCTACCTGTCCGTCGGTTCCGAACCGTCCACGCGCATGCTGCTGCCGGCCCTTGAGGAGGCCGGCTACCAGGTGGTGGTCCCGATCTGCGAACCGGACTACCGGCTCAGGTGGGCACGCTGGTTCAGCGGTGTGGAGCTGGTCCGCAGTCCCCGGGCCTGGATCGACGAGCCGGTCGGAGAACGTTTTGGAGCGGAAATCATGGCCGGCCTGCCGCTGGTGCTCGTGCCCGGGCTGGCCGTCGACTCCGAGGGCAACCGGATGGGCCAGGGCGGCGGTTATTACGACCGGTTCCTGGCGTCGCTTGGCGACGGCAAAGACCGCCCGAGGTTTGTCGGGGTTTTCTACGCCGACGAGGTGGTGGCCGCGGGAGCCTTCGAGTCCACGGCGCTCGACGCTCCGCTGGACGGCGCCGTGTCGCCCGACGGCTGGACGTGGTTCCCCCGCCGGACGGTGTAGAATTGGCACTCTGAGCGGGTGAGTGCCAACGCCTGGCCGGGCGCTTCCTGCTCCTGCCAAGTTTTTTTCAGGAGGAATTACTGTGCCCACGTACGCCTACGCCTGCAAAGACTGCGCCCATGCCTTCGACATCCAGCAGTCCTTCAGCGATGAATCGCTGACGGTCTGCCCCGAGTGCGGCGGCAACCTGCGCAAGAAGTTCAACAGCGTCGGGGTCGTCTTCAAGGGCTCGGGCTTCTACCGCACCGATTCGCGCGACTCTTCCTCGGCAGGCTCCGTTCCCGCCGCCGCCTCGGGATCCGCCGGCACCGGGTCAACCGCCTCTTCCGAGGCGGCGAAGCCCGCCGCGGCCGAAGCCTCCAAGCCTGCCGCCGCCCCGGCTCC
>NZ_JBNHGF010000329.1:0-3137 GCF_059091005.1 Arthrobacter sp. Y3223164 | reverse complement strand
CGACGGCGGTGGCTGCGTCGCCCTCGAGCGCCAGCACGTTCGGGTCGGTGTCCAGAGCCTGGGCGGCGTGCACCAGGGCGGTGCCGCCACCGGCCACGATGCCTTCTTCCAGGGCAGCGCGGGTGGAGGACACGGCGTCCTCGATCCGGTGCTTCTTCTCCTTCATTTCGACCTCGGTGGCAGCGCCGACCTTGATCACGCCGATGCCGCCGGACAGCTTGGCCAGCCGCTCCTGGAGCTTCTCGCGGTCCCAATCGGAATCGGTGCGCAGCACCTCCGCCTGCAGCTGGGACACGCGGTCGGCCACGTCGGCCTCGGAGCCGGCGCCGTCAACAATGGTGGTGTTGTCCTTGGTGACGGTGATGCGGCGTGCCGTGCCCAGCACCTCGAGGCCCACCTGGTCCAGCTTCAGGCCGAGGTCCGCGGACACGACCTGGGCGCCGGTGAGCACCGCGATGTCCTGCAGCATGGCCTTGCGGCGGTCGCCAAAGCCCGGCGCCTTCACGGCGGCAACGTTGAGGGTGCCGCGGATCTTGTTGACCACCAGGGTGGACAGGGCCTCGCCGTCGATGTCTTCGGCGATGATGAACAGCGGCTTGTTGGCCTGCAGCACCTTCTCCAGCAGCGGCAGGAACTCCTGCACCGTGGAGATCTTGCCCTGGGAGATCAGGATCAGCGCGTCCTCGAGGACTGCCTCCTGGCGCTCCTGGTCGGTGACGAAGTACTGCGACAGCAGGCCCTTGTCGAACTGCATGCCCTCGGTGAGCACCAGCTCGGTCTCCATGCTGGAGCCCTCTTCGATGGTGATGACGCCGTCCTTGCCCACCTTGTCGAAGGCTTCGGCCAGCAGTTTGCCGACCTCGGGGCTCTGGGCGGAGATGGTGGCGACCTCGGCGACCCTGCCTTCGACCTCGCGGGCATTCTCCAGCAGGCGGGCGGCAACGGCTTCGACCGCTACCTCGATGCCGTGCTTGAGTGCCCCGGGGGCGGCGCCGGCGGCCACGTTGCGGAGGCCTTCCTTCACCAGCGCCTGGGCCAGGACGGTAGCGGTGGTGGTGCCGTCACCGGCAACATCGTTGGTCTTGGTGGCGACTTCCTTGGCCAACTGCGCGCCGAGGTTCTCGTACGGATCGTCGAGTTCCACCTCACGGGCGATGGTCACGCCGTCGTTGGTGATGGTGGGGGCGCCCCACTTCTTGTCCAGGACCACGTTGCGGCCACGCGGGCCGAGGGTGACCCGGACGGTATTGGCGAGCTTGTCGACGCCGGCTTCCAGCGCCTTGCGGGCGGCGTCGTTGAACTCCAACTGCTTTGCCATGAATTTGTTCCTTTCACGCAAAATGCCCCGGCTGCGCTGCTATAGGAGGCAGCCGGGGCATTTCGGTTGTCCGTGATTCCGGCTGCGGGCGTCGACTGCGCGCGCCCGAGCCGCCGGACTCAGCTGATGGGCCTTACTTGGTGACGATGGCCAGCACGTCGCGGGCGGAGAGCACCAGGTACTCTTCCCCGCCGACCTTGACCTCGGTTCCGCCGTACTTCGAGTAGATGACGACGTCACCCTCGGCTACGTCAACGGGAACCCGGTTGCCATTGTCATCGACGCGGCCGGGGCCGATCGCGACAACTTTGCCTTCCTGCGGCTTTTCCTTGGCGGTGTCCGGAATGACCAGGCCGGAGGCCGTGGTCTGCTCTGCTTCGAGCGGCTGGACAACGATACGATCCTCAAGAGGCTTAATGGAGACCGACACTCGGCTCTCTCCTTTTCATGCGCTACGAATAGGTTGGCCAAGGAGATGTCTGCCGTCGTCGCGGTGCCGGCAGGCGGTTCCTTGTATTAGCACCCACACGGGGTGAGTGCTAACTGCGACTCTATGAGAAGGATTAGCACTCGGTCAAGGCGAGTGCCAGCGGCGGGCCCTCCGGCTTCCGCGGCCGCCGCCCATGTGACGAAGATCGGCCCCGCCGTCCACCGGCCAAGTTGCGTAAGGCTAACCTAACCCGGTAGCTTTCAAGCTGCGCGCAAATAGCAAACGTTTATGTTGCCTAATGCCGGTCCCCGCCCGGGACGGCGTTGACGAACAATGGAGAGTCAGTGAAAAAGCCCCTGAAGTCCGGCCTGGTGGCCATGACCGCAGCCGTTTCCATGCTCGCCCTGAGCGCCTGCGGCCAGCAGACCGACGCCGCGGCAGGCACCGGTGCCGAGACGATCAGCGTTGAGCACGCCTCCGGCACCACCGACGTGCCGGTGAACCCGGAGACGGTCTACACCTTCGATCTCGGGGTGCTGGACAGCCTCACCGCCCTGGGCGTCGAGGTCGACGGCGTCCCGGAGGCGGCCGTGTTCCCCGAATCGCTGGCGCAGTACGCCGGCGACGAATACACCAAGATCGGCTCCATGAAGGAACCCGAATTCGAGGCCATCAGCGAAGGCGCACCCGACCTGATCATCATCTCGGGCCGCACCGCCGAGGCCTACGGGGAGCTGAGCAAAATCGCCCCGACCATCGACCTGAGCGTGGACACCGCCGCTCCGATCGAGAGCTTCAAGGAAGTCTCCGCGACCCTCGGCGAGATCTTCGGCAAGGAAGCCGAAGTCGAAGAAAAGCTGGCGGCCATCGACACCCGGATCGAGGACACCAAGGCCGCAGCTGCCGACGCCGGCACCGGTTTGGTGCTGATGACGAGCGGCGGCGAGATGACGGCCTACGGCTCGGGGTCCCGCTTCGGCATCGTTCACGATGTCCTGGGCGTGCAGACCGCCGCGGACGTGAAGTCCGAGGGCCCGCACGGCGAGGCCATTTCGCACGAATTCGTCGCCGAGGCCAACCCGGACCACCTGTTCGTGATCGACCGCGACTCCGCCGTCGGCGAATCCGGGGAAGCCGCTGCGGCCGTCCTGGACAACGACCTGGTCAACGGCACCAGCGCCGCCAAGAACGACAGCATCACCTATCTGGACTCGGCCTCCTGGTACCTGGTGGGCTACGGCCTGAATAATACGGACGCCATGATCAGCGCCGTCCAGGCAGCCGTCACGAAGTAGCACCCCGTACGGCCGCCGGCGTCCCGCCGGCGGCCTGCGCGGTGGCCCGACCCATGGCTTCCTCCACGATTTCCAGTCCGGCCCCGGCCGCAGC
>NZ_JBNHGF010000328.1:0-3148 GCF_059091005.1 Arthrobacter sp. Y3223164 | reverse complement strand
CGGGCGGGCGGTCCTGGCCGATTCCTCGACCGCCGTGGCCAGCAACTCGCCGGCCAGGCCGTAGGCACGTTCCGGCACGGAGGCCGATACTTCCGGCACCGCCGCCGCGTACACCTTGGCCGGCCGGCCGGAGCCCGGCCCTGATTTGCCGCTGAGTTTCCTGAACTCGATGCTCAGCAGTCCGTGCCCGGCGAGCGCGTCCAGTTGGAGGGACACGGTGCTGCGCGGCAAATCCAGGGCGGCGGCTGCCTGGTCCCGGGTCACCGGTTCGGCGCTGTAGCGGACGAATTCGAAGAGGCGGCGGCGGACGTCGTCGCCCAGGGCCGAGACGGCGGGGAGTCCGGGTGGCGGCTGGTCGGCCATGGGGTCCTTTCCGCTGGGGGGGGGGGTGCATTGACTTATCCGGAACCGGTTTCTAAAGTCGGATGTACCCATTTTAGAACATCTGGCCCTGCCCCGACAGGCAGCTGCCGGTGCTTCCATCAGATCGGCGGCCAGGGGGCGGACCCGCCGCGTGCCCGCCGGCACATGAAGGAGCGCTGCCATGGCTGGGAAACCGATCGTCATCGCCGGGGCCGGCCTGGCCGGTGCGACAGCGGCCAGGGAGCTGCGCAGCGGCGGCTTCGGCGGCGAGATCGTGCTGGCCGGCGCCGAGGACCAGCACCCTTATCTTCGTCCGCCGCTGTCCAAGGGCTTTCTGGCGGGCCGGGAGGATGAACAGTCGGGGCTCGTGCAGCAGCCCGACTGGTATGCGGAGCACGGCGTCCAACTGTTGCGCGGCACCACGGTGGAATCCTTCGACCCCGCTGCGCGTACTGTCTCGCTCGCCGATGCGGGCACCCTGGAGTACTCGCAGCTGTTGCTGGCCACCGGGGCATCGCCGCGCAGGCTGGAACTGCCCGGCGCCGGGCTGGGCGGCGTGCACTACCTGCGCACGCTGGCGGACAGCCGGGCCCTGCACGCCGTGCTGGCTTCCGGGGACCAGCGGCTGGTCGTGATCGGCATGGGCTGGATCGGCATGGAGGTTGCGGCCACGGCGCGCCAGCTCGGCAACGAGGTCACGGTCCTGGGCCGCGGCGACATCCCGCTCGCCCCCGCCCTGGGCGACGCCATCGGCAGCATCTTCGCCGATACCCACCGCCGCGAGGGCGTCCTGCTGCGCACCCGTCGCTGGCCGGTGGAAATTTTCGGCGAGGACGGCAACGGCGGGGAGGGCAGGGTCGCCGGCATTGTCCTGGACAACGGCGAGCGCCTGCCCGCCGACCTGGTCCTGGTGGCCATCGGCGCCGTCCCGAACACCGCCTTGGCCGAAGCTGCGGGGCTGGCCGTGTCCAGCGGCATTGACACCGACCAGACCCTGCGCACCTCCGCCGAGCATGTCTACGCTGCCGGCGACGTTGCCCATGCCTACCATCCCGGTTACGGCCGCCCGCTGCGCAGCGAGCACTGGGCGAACGCCCTGGCCCAAGGGAAGACCGCCGCTGCCGCCATGCTGGGCCAGGACGCGTCCAACGACGACATCCCGTACTTCTACACCGACCAGTTCGGGATCGGCATGGAGTACTCCGGCTATTTCCCCTGGTCGGCGCGGGGCGAGCCGGTGTTCCGGGGCAACCACCAGGACCTGGACTCATTGGAGTTCATCGCGTTCTGGCTGCGCGAGGGCAAGGTGGTGGCTGGTATGAATGTAAATATCTGGGACGTCCAGGAGCCCATCCAGGACCTGATCCGTTCCGGCCGCAGCGTCGATGCCGCGGACCTGTCCAATCCCGACAAGGAGCTGACCAGCCTGTGAGCCAGCCACTGACGACGCGGTCGCCGTCCAGCGCCTTCCTGCCCGAGCTGTACCACCCGGTGCACGACTTCGGTGTCCGACGGATCGACTTCCGCCGCCAGGTGGCGCTGATGGCCATCATCAACCGCACCCCCGACTCTTTCTACGACACCGGCCGCACCTTCACCCGGCGGGCCGCCATCGACGCCGCCCTGGCGGCGGTGGCCGCGGGCGCGGACTGGGTGGACATCGGCGGCGTGCCGTTCGCCCCGGGCCCGGCATTGTCAGCGCGGGAGGAAGCCGAGCGGGTTGTCCCGGTCATCGAGACCGTGCGGGCCGGTTCGGACGCCATCATCTCCGCCGACACCTTCCTGCCCGAGGTGGCCGAAGCGAGCATCCGCGCCGGAGCCAACGTCATCAACGACACCACCGGATTGCACCACCCGGAGCTGGCGGCGGTCGTGGCGGAAGGCGGGGCGCATCTGGTCATCACGCACTCGCTCGCCGCCCCACGCACCGTCTTTCCCCGCCCCCGTTACGACGACGTGGTCGACGACGTCGCCGGGTTCCTGCGACGAAAGGTGCAGCTGGCCCTGGACCTGGGCATCCCGGCCGGGAAAATCATCGTCGACCCGGGCCACGACCTGAACAAGAACACGCTGCATTCGTTGGAAATCACCCGGCGCTTTGCCGAAATCGCGTCCCTCGGCTACCCGGCGCTGGCGGCGGTGTCCAACAAGGACTTCATCGGCGAGACGCTGGCGCAGCGCAAGCAGGAACGGCTCTCCGGCTCGCTGGCCGCAGCGGTCATGTGCATCATGAACGGGGCGCGGATCCTGCGCATGCACAACGTCGCGGAAGCCAGCTCGGCCATCCGCATGACCGAGGCCGTGATGGGCTGGCGGGAACCGTCCTGCCTGAGGCACAACATGGGCGACGTCAACGAACCGGCGGCGCCGTGACGCGCCCGATCCGGCGCCTCCTGCCGCCTGGGCCGGAGCAGGCTACCGACCAGCAGCTGCTGGCCTGGTACGGCGATCTCCCCCGCTCCGGCCCGTGGGTCCGCTTCAATTTCGTGGCCAGCCTGGACGGCGCCTCGACCTATGCCGGCCGCTCCGGAACCCTGGGCGACGAGGTGGACCAGCGGGTGTTCCTGCTGTTGCGCAGGCTGGCCGATGTCCTGGTGGTCGGTGCCGGAACGATCCGGGCCGAAGGCTACGGCGGCGAGCTGCTCTCGGCGGAGTCCCAGGCCTGGCGCCTCGCCCGCGGCATGAGTGCGCATCCGCCTGTCGCCGTGGTCTCGGCGTCGCTGGACCTGGACCCGGGCAGCGCATTCTTCACCGCCGCGCCCGTGCGGCCGATCGTGTTGACCAG
>NZ_JBNHGF010000327.1:0-3149 GCF_059091005.1 Arthrobacter sp. Y3223164 | reverse complement strand
GCGGGTCCGCCGCCGGACGTGAGGTTCCCGACGTCGCGGTGGAGGACCAGCCGGACGAGCCGGCGCCGGCGGACGATCAGGGCGCCGCCGAGGCCCGCGACTTCTTTGACCGCAAGCCGAACCGGACACGCCCGCACGGCGAATAACCACAAGCCCCCGCGCAACGGCACGTCCCGATTTCGGGACGTGCCGTTGCGCTTGTCGGAAACTGTCCCAGCCGCCGGATAGTTTGGAAATATGAGGTTACTGCACACGTCCGACTGGCACCTGGGCCGTTCTTTCCACGGCGTCGGGATGCTGCAGGCGCAGCACGCTTTCGTGGAGCAACTCCTGCAGACAGTACGCGAGGAGGGCATCGACGTGGTGCTCATCGCGGGCGATGTGTACGACCGCGCGCTTCCCGGTGTAGATGTGGTCAACCTCTTTTCCGATGCCTTGTCGCGCATCCGCAGTGCCGGGGCAACGGTGATCTTGACCAGCGGCAACCACGATTCGGCCACCCGGTTGGGCTTCGGCTCCGGCATCCTGGCCTACGGCGGGGTCCATATCCGCGCCCGGCTGGACCAGCTTGCGGACCCGGTGGAGTTGAACCTGGACGGTGCGACCCTGGCCGTGTACGGGATCCCGTACCTCGAGCCGCGGCTGTGCGCGGAGGAGCTGGGAGCGGAGGCTCCCAGCCACACCGCCGTCACGCGGTCGGCGCTGGACCTCGTCCGTGCCGACCTTGAGCAAAGGAGGGCCGGCGGCGCCGTGCATTCCCTGGTCATGGCGCATACCTTTGCCAGCGGCGGCGTCACCTCGGACAGCGAACGGGACCTGAGCATCGGGGGAGTGGGAGCGGTCCCGCTGGATTTGTTCGACGGCCTCGACTATGTGGCGCTGGGCCACCTGCACGGGCGCCAGGCGCTGAGCGAAACGGTGCGCTATTCCGGCTCACCGCTGCCTTATTCGTTCTCCGAGGCCGGACACGAGAAGGGCGGCATCATCCTCGAATTCACCGCGGACGGGCTCGCGTCGGTGGAAAACGTCAGCTGGCCCTCCCCGCGCAGGCTCGCCGTGCTCAAGGGCACCATGCAGGACCTGCTCGAATCGGCGGACCACGCCTGGGCGCAGGACGCCTATTGCCAAATCACGGTCACCGACGACGAACGCCCGGCGAAGGCGATGGAACGGCTGCGGGCGCGCTTTCCCGACACGCTGGTGCTCAACTTCGAACCCGCCTCCGGGCCGCGCCGGGACACCATGAGCTACAGCCAGCGCATCGCGAACGCCCAGGACGACCTGGAGGTCTGCTGCGGCTTCCTGGACCACGTCCGCTCCCGGCCGGCCGACGAAGCCGAACGCGCACTGTTGGCCGATGCGTTGGCCGCCGTGCAGGCAGCGGAGGCCGCGGCATGAGGATCCACCGGCTTCAAATGCAGGCCTTCGGGCCGTTCGCTGCGCGGGAAACCATTGACTTCGACGAGCTGGGAGAGCAGGGGCTGTTCCTGCTCAACGGGCCGACCGGGGCCGGCAAGACCAGCATCCTGGACGCCATCTGTTTTGCGCTGTACGGGTCCGTTCCCGGCGCACGCCAGCAGGGGAAGCGGCTGCGCAGCGACCACGCCGAACCCGGGATAGAGCCGGAAGTCGTGTGCGAATTCTCCGCCCGCGGCAGACGGTTTGAAGTGACCCGCAACCCGCAGTGGGAACGGCCCTCGTCCCGGGCCAGGTCCGGATCGGTGACGGAGCAGGCGCGCACGCTGCTGCGCGAGAAGATCAACGGGGCCTGGGTCCAGAAAAGCGGCCGCAACGACGAGGCCGCGGCCGAGCTGCTGGCCGTCCTGGGCATGAGCCTGGAACAGTTCACCAAGGTAGTCCTGTTGCCCCAAGGCGACTTCGCGGCGTTCCTGCGCGCCGACGCCAGGGAACGCCGGCCGTTGCTGCAGCGCCTGTTCGCGACCGACCGCTACGAGGCGGTGGAGCAGGTCCTGGCGGACGAAGCGGCCAAGGCCCGCTCGGACTACCTGGCCGCGGTGGCAGGATCCGACCACCTGCTCGCCCGGGCAACAGAGGAAGCAGCCCGGCATCTGGCCATCGAGGACATGCCGGACCAGTCAATGCCTGCCGCGGACCTGCTCGCCGCGCTTGAGTCCTCGATGGCGTCCGCGGCCAGCTCCGTCCGCGACGTGGCCGAGCGCGGACAAGATGAGCTGGGCCGGCTGCGGGAGGCGATCGCCCGGCACGAGCGGGCGCTGGCCGACCACGCGGAATTGGCGGCGCTGGAGAAACTGGCAGCCGAGCACCGCAACGGCGCCGACGGCCACGCAGCGCTGACCGAAACCCTGGCATCGCACCGGGCCGCGGAACTGCTGGCGTCGCCCATCCGGCATCGGGATCAGGCGGCACTCGCTGTGGAACGGGCCGGGAAAGAGTTTTTGGACCGGATCGACGAGGCCGAAGCCCATCCGCTCTTCCCAACATTCGTTTCCCGCCGCCCCGACCCCGATGCCGCGGGACAGGCGCTGCTCGAGGAGGCGGCGGCACAGCTCTCCGCCGAGCTCGGACGAATCCGCGCCCTGCTGCCGGAAGAGCAGCGGTTGCAGGCGGCGGCTGCCGACGTGCGGCGGTTGGAACAGCACGCGGGCCGATTGGCCAAGGACATCGGTGCCGCGGAAACAACCCGGGAACGGCTGGCTGAAGTCGGCCGCGGGCTGCAGGAGGAATTGGCCACGCTGGCGGCAGCCTCCGACGACGTCGGCCTGCTCACCGAGCGGCTGGAACAGGCCCGACAGCTTCGGGACACCGTGGCCGACTACGGCGCCTGCCTGGCCAAGACCGACGAGGCCCGCCGGAACCGCGATGCGGCGCACGCCAGGCAACTTCGGCGCAAGGAAGCCTGGTTGTCGCTGTTGGAACAGCGACTCGATCAGGCCGCAGCGGAGCTCGCCGCCAACCTTGCAGAGGGAGACCCCTGTCCGGTGTGTGGCGGAACGGAACATCCGCAACCGGCCGCGGCCGCCGGCGGGCACCTGGTCACCCGCGAACAGGAAACAGCAGCCCGGGAGGACCACGCGGCGGCGGAAGCCACGTACTCCCAGGCCCGCGAGGCGTGCGCGGCACTGGAACAGCAACTCTCGGCCCTGGCCTCCCGCGGCGGCGCGACCGAC
>NZ_JBNHGF010000326.1:0-3162 GCF_059091005.1 Arthrobacter sp. Y3223164 | reverse complement strand
GTGCGGCGCCGGGCCAACTGCCAGATTACCCCGGTCCGCGGCGCGCCCAGGTAGACCACGAGGAAGACCAGGGCCTGGGCCAGGACCACCGCCGCGCCGGTGGCGACGTCCAGGTAGTAGCTGGCGTAGATGCCGGCGACCGAGGCGGCGGCGGTGACGGAGGCGGCGATCGCCAGCATGGCATCGAACCTGCGGGTCAGCAGGAACGCGGTCGCCCCCGGCGTGATGAGCATGGCCACCACCAGCACGATGCCGACCGCCTGCAGCCCGACGACGACGGTGATCGCCAGCAGCCCGAGCAGCAGCACCGACAGCCAGCGGGTGCTGAGCCCGATGGCATGGGCGTGGATGCGGTCGAAGGCGAACAGCGTCAGGTCGCGGCGCTTGAACAGCAGCACGCACAGCGCCACGGCGCCGAGGATGAGCACCTGCAGCAGTTCGCCGTCGCTGACGCCCAGCACGTTGCCGAAGAGGATGTGCTGCAGGTCGGTTTGGCTGGGCGTCTTGGAGATGATGGCCAGCCCGGCCGCGAAGAACGCCGTGAACACCACGCCGATCACGGTGTCGCCCTTCAGGCGGGTGGAGGATCGCACGCCGCCGATCAGCGCCACCGCCGCGGCGCCGAAGATGAAGGCGCCCAGCGAGAACGGCACCCCGACGATGTATGCCAGGGCGACGCCGGGGAGCACCGCGTGGGAGACCGCGTCGCCCATCAGCGACCAACCCATCAGGATCAGCCAGCAGGACAGCACAGCCGACACGACGGAGGCGGCCAGCGTTACCACCAGGGCGCGGGTAAGAAACCCGTACTGCAGGGGTTCCAGCAACCAGTTAAACAGCTCCACTGCGTGTTCCTTCCCCCGGACCGGCCAGCGCGGAGCCGAAGGCCAGGGCCAGGTTTTCGTTGGTGAGCACGTCTGCGGGCCGGCCGTGCGCGAGTATTTTCTGGTGCAGCAGGATGGCCTCGTCGCACAGCTGCGGGATGCCGGCCAGGTCGTGGGTGGAGATCAGGATCGTCCTGCCCTCGTCGCGCAGTTCCTTCAGCAGGGCGATCAGGACCGCCTCGGAGGCCTTGTCCACCCCGGCGAAGGGCTCATCGAGCAGCAGCAGGCCGGCGTGCTGGGCTATGCCGCGGGCCACGAAGGCGCGCTTGCGCTGGCCGCCGGAGAGTTCGCCGATCTGCCGGTGCTGCAGGTGGCTCAGGCCGGTGCGTTCCAGGGCTGCGTCGACCGCCTCGCGGTCCCGGCGGCGGGGGCGGCGCATGGGTCCGAGCCGGCCGTAGCGGCCCATCATCACGACGTCGCGCACGGAGACCGGAAAAGTCCAGTCGACGTCTTCGGACTGCGGCACGTAACTGGCCAGGTTCAGCTTCCGCGACTGCCGGGGCGACAGCCCAAACAGTTCCACCGTGCCCGACGCCGGGTGGACGAGTCCCATCAGCGACTTGAACAGGGTGGACTTCCCGGAGCCGTTGACCCCGATCAGGCCGCAGATGGTTCCCGGTGCCACCGTGGCGGAGACGCGGTCCAGGGCGACGACGTCGTTGTAGGCCACGGTGAGGCCGAGCACGGAGATGGCGGCGGCGCCGGGCGGGAGGTCGGGGGTGCTCACGGGGCCAGTCCTTCCTTGATCAGGGAGATGTCGTGCCGGATCAGCTCCAGGTGGGTGGGCACCGGGCCGTCCGGTCCCGAGAGGGAGTCCACGTACAGCGGCGTGATGAGGCGGGCGCCGGTGGCGGCGGCGACCTGCTGCATCGATTCCGGGTTGACGGTCGATTCGCAGAACACCGCCGGGATCCGGTGCTCGGAGACCTGGCCGATCACGTCCCTGATTTGCCGGGGTGTGCCCTCGGCATCGGAGTTCACCGGCCAGAGATAGGCCTCACGCAACCCGGCGTCGCGGGCCAGGTAGGAGAAGGCGCCTTCACAGCTGACCAAAGCCGGAACGGCCGACGGATCGGCGAAGGCCGACTCCAGGCCGGCCATCAGCACGTCCAGCTCCCGTTGGTATTCCGCGCCGTTGCGGCGAAAGTCGGCGGCGTGTGCGGGCAGCAGGCGGCTGAAGGCGTCCACGATGTTGTCCACATAGACCTTCGCCGCCTTCGGGGACATCCACGCGTGCGGGTTCGGCTTCCCGGCATAATTTCCGGCGGTGATGCCCACCGGCTCCACGCCGTCGCTGAGGACCACGTGCGGGGCCGGGACTGCATTCAGGAAGCGTGCGAACCAGCGTTCGAGGCCCAGCCCGTTGTCCAGGATGAGGTCCGCGTCCTGCGCCCGCACCAGGTCCGACGGCGTGGGCTGGTAGCCGTGGATCTCCGCGCCGACCTTGGTGATGGACGCGACCTCCACGTGGCCGCCGCCGATTGTGTCGGCCATGTCGGCCAGCACGGTGAACGTGGTCAGCACCAGCGGCCGCTCCGACGCGGCGGCGGACTGCGGCGGCGCCGCACAGCCGGTCGCCGCCAGCACGATGGCAACGGCCAGCAGGAACCCCCTCGCCCAAAGTTTCGGCATGCCTAAATTTTGCAGGACGGCCAGCCTCAAAACAACCGCGGGAGAAAAATGTCCGGGGACCGGGGTCAGATCTTCCTGGCCCGCCAGCTATGGGTCAGGTAGGGCAGGTCGATCATTGCCCCGGGGGAGTGGCCCAGATGGTCGTGCAGGTACCAGTCGAGGTTGCCCAGGACTTTCGCCCGGGTGGCCTCCGTCGCGCGCAGGTAGTAGCTGCGGGTTTTGACCAGCTCCATCACGTCGCCGGTGCTGAGCCGGTCCCGCCACCGGGTCTCGTGCCCTTCCGGCGGGTCGAACTCCGGGCCGACTCGGGGGCGGAAACCGGGCTTGAGCACGTCGCCGGCATGCATGATGCGCGAGAGGCGGTGCACCCACGGCACGCCGGTATCCAACTGGTTCCACACCAGGCCCAGGGTCCCGCCGGGCTTGAGGATGCGGGCGGCCTCGGTGCTCGCCCGCAACGGATCGGTCCAGTGCCAGGCCTGGGCCACGGTGACCACGTCCATGCCGGCGTCGGGGAGGCCGGTGTCCTCGGCGGTGCCCACCACGGTGGCCACGCCCGGAAGGTTCCGCTGCAGCTGCGCGAGCATGTCGGCCGAGGGATCCACCGCAACCACCCGCAGTCCGCGTGCGGCCAGGGCGGCGGTGT
>NZ_JBNHGF010000325.1:0-3162 GCF_059091005.1 Arthrobacter sp. Y3223164 | reverse complement strand
GCCGGGGCCGGGCGCGGCGGCCAGCAGCCGTTCGGCATCGGGCGGCCCGTCGCCGTTGCGCTGGTATTCGGCGGCGGCCATGTCAGGCCGACTCTCCGGTGATCCCCGAGGTGGATTCGATCACCGGCTTCATCTTCCGCGAGAGGGCCTCGTAGAACATCGACAGCGGGAACTCGTCGTCCATGACCTGGTCGGTGACCTCGCGCGGCAGCCCTGTCAGCGGCAGGGCCTCGGGGCCCTTGGCCCAGACCGAGGCCGGGTGCGGGGTCAGTGTCTTGGTCAGCATCTCGTAGGCGGCCAGCCAGTGGGCCACCTTGGGCCGGTCGATGGAGCGCCAGTACAGCTCCTCGATTTCCCCGCCCAGGGCGACGACGGCGTCCGCCACGTTGTCCCAGTCGATGGAGAGCTTGCCGTCCGTCCAGTGCAGCACCCGGTGCTGGTGCAGCCAGGCGAACAGCAGCTGGCCGCCCAGGCCGTCGTAGTTGCGCACCCGGTTGCCGGTGATGGCGAAGCGGAAGATCCGGTCGAAGATCACCGCGTACTGCACCAGCCGGGCGTGCCTGCGGACCTGATCGGACGCGGTGGCGTCCTGGGCCAGGCGCACCGACTCGCGGAAGGCGGTCAGATCACAGCGCAGTTCCTCCAGCGAGTACAGGAAGTACGGCATCCGCTGCTTGATCATGAACGGGTCGAAGGGCAGGTCGCCGCGCATGTGCGTGCGGTCGTGGATCAGGTCCCACATGACAAAAGTTTCCTGCGTCAACTGCTGGTCATCGAGCAGGGCCGCAGCTTCTTCCGGCAGGTCCAGCGAGGTGATGTCGGCCGCGGCGCGGACCACCGTGCGGAACCGGGCCGCCTCGCGGTCGGCGAAGATGGCGCCCCAGGTGAAGGCGGGGGTTTCCCGCACGGCCACGGTCTCCGGGAAGAGCACGGCCGAGTTGGTGTCGTAGCCGGCCGTGAAGTCCAGGAAGCGGATGGGCACGAACAGCTTGTTGGAGTAGGAGCCCGATTCCAGTTCGCCGATGAAGTCCGGCCAGATGACCTCGATCAGCACGGCTTCGACCAACCGGTCGCTGCTGCCGTTCTGCGTGTACATCGGGAAGACCACCAGGTGCCGCAGGCCGTTGATCCGGTGCTGCTGCGGCTGGAACGCCAGCAGCGAGTCCAGGAAGTCCGGGACGCCGAATCCGCCGTCGCGCCAGCGGCGGAAGTCCACCACCAGTTTCTCCAGGTAGTCGGCGTCGTGTTCGAACAGCGGGGCCAGCTGGCCGATGGCGTCGATGATCACGTCCGTGTGCCCGGCGGCAGCGGGTTTGTTGCCGTCGTCCGGTACCGAGCCGTCGTGGACCTGGAGTCCGCGCAGTGCGGTGGCCGCCTCTTTCAGGCGCAGCCATGCCGGGTGCTGCGCCGGGTTGCCGTGCACGGCGGCACTGGAGTTGCTGCGGGTGGGGGTGATGGTCATCGTCGCCTCGCCTTTCCGTCGGGCCGGGTCTCCCGGCGCCTCACGTCGAATATGCAGCGAGCGTAGCAAGGCAACAGCACTACTTATGTCAAAAGCGGCCGGAGGTTAGGAAGTGTAATGCTCAGCCCCTCGGCGGGCGGGAATGATTAAGCCCGGCTCGTGCTGGCCGGGCTTGAATCAGATGAAACGTGGAAGCGCCGAAGGCGCCCGGGGAGGCGCGGTACGAAAAGCTACTGCGTGTCCTTCAGCGTCAGTGACACCGAGTTGATGCAGTAGCGCTGATCCGTGGGGGTCCCGTAGCCCTCGCCCTCGAACACGTGCCCGAGGTGCGAGTCGCAGCTGGCGCAGCGGACTTCGATCCGCTCCATCCCCATAGTCGAATCCCGCAGGTAGCGCACCGTGCCCTCGGCCAGCGGCGACCAGAAGGACGGCCAGCCGCAGTGGGAGTCGAACTTCTCCTTGCTGGTGAACAATTCGGCTCCGCAGGCGCGGCAGCTGTAGACCCCCTCGGTATGGGTGTCCCAGTATTCGCCGGTGTAGGGCCGCTCCGTGCCGGCCTCGCGGAGCACATGGTATTCCTCCGGGCTCAGCTCCTGCCGCCATTCATCATCGGTCTTGGTCACCGGGAACTGTCCGGCCTCTGTGTTGCTCATAGTCTCTCCAACGTTCACGAGTCGCCAATGTATCCCGAGCCCGAGTACAGGTGCAGGACCGGAATGCCCAGCTTGTCCTGTGCCCGGTTGGCCCAGTCGGTATGGAAGGTATCGGAAATGGAATGCGGCCGGGTGATGACAACGGCCCGGTCGGCGGGATGTTCCGCGACGTACTTGACCAGGGCGGACACGCCGTCGTCCTCGACGATGTCCACGGTGGCGTTGAAGCCCGCTTCCGCCAGCAGCCTGGCGGAGATGCGCCTGGCTTCGTCGGCCTCGTGCCGGGCCTCTTCCGGAGTCGGCTGGCCGTGCGCCAGCTCGCGGAATGCGGTGCCGACCTCCAGCAGGCTCAGCCGCTCGACGAAATCGAGCAGCAGGTTCCGCTTGGTGTCCTCCGGAATCAGCACCCGGAAGGTGGTCTGCCCGGCGGCGGTCTGCTCGCCGGCCAGCCAGCCGAAATTCTGCAGGTCGGCGTCGTTGAGCGGTTCCTCGGTCAGCACGACGATGGTTTCGGTCATGCGCCCAGCCTAATCAGCAGCACAAGCGGGGGACAACAACGCGGCGCGCCGACGGCCGCGCCGGTTAGCGGTCGGCACCGGCACCGGCAAGAATGGACCCATGGCTGTGTTCGAACGCTCAGACCGGTCCGGCCGGAACACCTCCGCCGGCGACGGCCAGCTGCCCCGTGCCCGCTGGCTGCTGCTCGGTGCCTTGGCAGGAGCCGGAGCCGGATCGGTGCTGGCCGGAGCGACGTCGGGACTGGCCTCCTATTTCGCCCGCCAGGTGCTCACCCCGGTCCGCGAGCACGTCCAGGACCTGGAAATCCTGGCCGTGGTCGGAACCGGCCCGCAGCAGGAAATCATCCTGCCGGCCACCCCGGACACCACGGCGCCGGGCGTCTACAGCGTCTATTTCGACGGCGGACGATCCGTGGCGCGGGTGGGCGAGGTGACGTCCTACTCGCCGCGGGAAGGCACGGTCCAGCGCAGGGTCGAGCAGGTGTATGCCGGCGACCTCGCCGCCGCCACGCGCGGCTGGTGGGGCGGT
>NZ_JBNHGF010000324.1:0-3167 GCF_059091005.1 Arthrobacter sp. Y3223164 | reverse complement strand
GCAGGACCATGGGGATCGTCGGCTTTATCCTGTCCCTGCTCGGACCGCTGACGGTGGCCGGGCTGATCGTCAGCATCATCGGCATGGTGCAGTCCAACACGTCCTGGTGCGCAGCGGCGCCTCACTGTAGCGGGAGCCGGCCGCGTCGCAGGAGCAGGTCAGGCGCTGTTGACCATGGAGTGGGCGGCGCGCTCGAAGTAGTCCCAGAGCGTCTGTTCATGCAGCGGCGGCAGTTCCAGGGCATCCACGGCGCGGCGCATGTGCTTGAGCCAACGGTCGCGGGCGTCGAAGTCCACCTTGAACGGCTGGTGCCGCATCCGCAGCCGCGGGTGGCCGCGCTGTTCGCTGTAGGTGCCGGGGCCGCCCCAGTACTGCTCCAGGAACATCCGCATCCGGACCTTGGCCGGCCCGAGGTCTTCCTCGGGGTACATCTGGCGCAGCACGTCGTCCTCCGCGATTCCGTCGTAGAAGACGTCCACGAGTTTCACGAACGTCTCGTGCCCGCCGACGGCGTCGTAGAAGTTGTCCGTGTACGAGGGCTGCCTGAACGCGTTCGCGGCGGCCGGCGCCGGGGTCAGCGTGGCCAGCGGCTGGCCGAAACGGGACGGAAGGGCCGCGCCGTCGGCCGGCTGTGCCGAACCGGGGCGCGCGGCGGGCAGTTCGGGGGTCTGGGGTGTTTCGCTCATCGATGGTCTCTGTTCGCTGATGCTGTCATGACCATTGTCTCAGCCCGAGACGACCCGGGGTTCGTGGTGGACGGGGAAGTTCACGCTGCGCGCAATGAAGCAGACCTTGTTGGCATCCGTGTGGAGCCGCTGGGCGAGTTCGGCCTGGCCCGGATCGCCGATGGCCACGCGGGGCCGCAGCGTCACGGACGTGAATTCGCCGCTGCCGTCGCGGTTCAGGCGCAAGGTGCCCTCGGCGTCGTCGTCATAGGCCGTCACCACCAGCCCGTTCTTCACCGCGACGTGCAGGTAGGAGAGCATGTGGCACTGCGACAGGGCCGTGAGCAGCAGCTGTTCCGGGTTCCAGCGGTCCTTGTCGCCGTGGAAGGTGGGGTCGGCGGTGCCGGCCAGCTCCGGCAGCCCTGCCGCGCGCACCACGTGGTCCCGCCCGTAGCCGCGGTAGCTCGCGGTGCCTTCGCCGCGGTTGCCGGTCCAGTGGAGGGAAACTGCGTAGCGGTGCTCGGAAAGGTTCATGCCGCCATTAAACCCCGTGCTCCTGCAGACCGGCGGTACCGGCCGTGCCGCAGCTGCTTGGAGACCGCCTCTGCCCGGCGCAGACGTTTCAGCGGCAGGCGGTGATTTCGTAGAGCGACGCCGTGCCGTGGGAGGCGATCAGGCGGAAGCCCCGGGAGAAGTCGATGTCCTGGAACCCCGGCCAACGGTGTTTTTCGCTGTGCTGGTAGCCGCGGATCGGCTGGTCGTCGTACAGGTGGGTGGCACCGGTGCCGTGCAGCGCGTCGCAGACCCGCGGATCGGATGCGATATCGCGGAAATGGTGCCGCAGGTAGTCCTTGTCCGCGCTGCCGGCGCTGCTGACGTTCTGGAAATAGACGGTTCGGTGGCCCGTGAGGGAGTAGATGTAGGGCAGGCCGTTAAAGGGATCGCCGATGACGATCGCGTCGTCGGGCAGCAGCGGTTCCAGGGAGCGGATGAACTCCTGCTCGCCGCCCATCAGCGCGCGCCCGTCGCCGTGCTCCGTGATGCCGTAGCGGACCGAGGCCGCCTCCACCCGGACGTCGTGCCGGAAGCCGCCGGAGGTCACGAAGACGGCGGCCAGGACGGCAAACGCCAACGCGGCGGCGACCGCTCGGCGCCGACGGGCCTGATTGCGGGTTTGGATAAGCCCGGCCAGCAGCGTGCACAGCCGCTCCAGGGCCAGGGCAGCGAAGACGATGCCGAAAGTGTGGACCAGCGGGGCGATCCGGGGCGGGTCGGTGTACCAGAAGCCGCTGAGCCAGCGGAAGGGGCGCTCTTCCGGGCCGGCCGCGAGGATGAAGAGCACGATGGCCGCCGCCATGCCCGCTATGGCCGGCCGGGCGCGGGGGATGAAGCAGGCCCATACGGTTCCGGCCGCCATGAGGATCCCGACGACGACGGCGTAGCTCTCCGGGGTGGCGTCGTCGCTGTCCGGCTGGCGCGGCAGGTCGAAGAACAGCCATGCCAGGGCGTCGGCCCAGCCCGCGGTGGACCCGCGTGGATACGACAGGACGGCGGCCAGGAGGGTGGAGGTGGTCAGGACGAATCCGGCGGCACCAGCGGCGGCCGCCAGCAGCCCCGCCGCAGCGTAGAAAAGCGCGCGGCGGCTCCGCCAGAGCCGGGCCAGGCGGAGCACGACGAAGCGCGCCAGGTAAAACCCGCCGAGCACCAGCAGGCTGCCGGCGGCGGAGGGGTGTATCCACGTCACGCCCAACGCGACCACCGCCAGCGCGGTGAGGTCCGCCGTCGTCCTTCGGTGCCCGCTGCGGGACGGGGGACTTTCGCCGGCTCCTGCCGCGGCCGGAGCGGCAGTACGGACAGCGGTTTCGGCGCCAGGGTCGGCCGCGCCCGGAGAAACGGGACGGACAGCAATGGCGCTCCGGGTGCCCGCGGCATCCGCATGCGCCTTTGCCTCCACGGGCACCCGGTACTGCAGTTCGATGCCGAGCGCGAGGATGGCCGGCAGCAGCGCGGCCGCGAAGCCGTTGGGCCACTGCCCGGCACGGAACATCTGGACAACAGGGAAGGCCAGCATGGAGGAAGCTATCACCGGCGCGAGGACCCACACGAGCGGCCGGGCGGGGAACAGCGCGCGGGCCAGCAGGGCCAGGGCGGCCGGCCACATCAGGCCGCCGATGATCAGGCAGGCCAGGTTCCCCGCCGTCACCACGTCGCACGGGACCAGCGACACCATCGCATGCCAGCCGGCGGGATAGAACGACGGCGGCGCCCCGCCGAAGATCGGCCAGATGCTCCACGGGCTGGCCTGGCCGTTGTCCTTAATCCATTGCAGGACGTTCACGTGGTAGGTCGGGTCCCAGCCCTGCGAGACGCGGTGGATCGAGCCCATCGCCTCAAGCATCACCCGGCCGAGGACGAGCGCCGCGAGGGCGAGCGACGCCGCCAGCAACCACTTCACCGAGCGCGGGACGGCGAGGCGCGCCGCGGGTGGAGGAGCGATGGCCC
>NZ_JBNHGF010000323.1:0-3172 GCF_059091005.1 Arthrobacter sp. Y3223164 | reverse complement strand
AGCGCGCGCTCCGCCGGCGGGCCCATGACGTCCTTGCCCGGTTGGACCTGGACTGGGCCACCCGGCTGCCGGCCGGCGAGCTGGCCCACGGCTTCCGCAAGCGCGTGGAGTTGTGCCGGGCGCTGCTCAGCCAGCCCAAACTGCTGCTGCTGGATGAGCCGGCCGCCGGGCTTTCGCACGCGGAAGTCGAGGACCTGATCGGCTGGATCAGGAACCTGCGCGCGGAATTCGAGCTGACCATCGTCGTCGTCGAACATCACATGGGTTTGATTTCCGCGGTGACGGACCGCCTGGCCGTGCTCAACCAGGGGCGGAAGCTGGCGGAGGGCACGGCGGCCGAGGTCCGGCAGGATCCGCGCGTGGTCGAGGCGTACCTCGGGCAGGGGGCGGCATGACGGGCCTCCTCGAACTCTCCAACGTGCGCGCCTGGTACGGCCGGGCCGTGGCGCTGCACGGCATCAGCCTGAGCGTGGCCGACGGCGGCGCGACCGGCATCCTGGGCGCCAACGGCGCCGGCAAGACCACGACGTTGCGCGCCATCAGCGGCATGGTAAAGACCAGCGGGGACATCACCTTCGAGGGCCGCAGGATCGGCGGGATGCGGCCCGACCAGGTGGCCCGGCTGGGTATCGCCCACGTGCCGCAGGACCGCGGCACCCTGGCCAACCTCAGCGTGCAGGACAACCTGCTGGTCGGTGCTTACCGGCGCAAGGACCAGCGCGGCGTCGCCGCCGACCGGGACCACTACTTCGATCTCTTCCCGCAGCTCGCGGCGCGGAGCAAGACACCGGCCGCCGCGCTGTCCGGCGGTGAGCAGCAGATGCTCGCGATCGGGCGCGCCTTCATGTCCGGGCCCAAGCTCGTGCTGCTGGACGAGCCGTCTTTGGGGCTGGCGCCCAGCACGGCCGGCCAGGTCTACGAAGCGATCACCAAACTGCGCACCGAAACGGGGTTGTCCATGGTGGTGGTGGAGCAGAACGCTGCCCTGGCCTTCTCCATTGTGGACGAGGCCACGGTCCTGGAAACCGGGCACGCCGTGCTGTCCGGGCCGCGCGAAGAGCTTATGGGCCTGGAAGCCATTCGCAAAGCGTACCTGGGCGGGTGAGCCGTGGATTCACTGTTCCTGCAGCTCATCATCGACGGCCTGGGCAACGGGGCCATCTACGCCGCCCTGGCGCTCGCCATCGTGCTGGTGAACAGGGCCACCGGGCTGATCAATTTTGCGCAGGGCGCCATGGCCGTGTTCTCCACCTTCCTGGCTTGGACCCTGTGGCAGGCCGGCATTCCGCCGGCGCTCGCCATTCCCCTGGCGATCCTGGTCTCGGCGCCGCTGGGCGCCGGGGTGGAGCGCCTGATCATGCGGCGCTTCGAGCGCGGACTGCCCGACACCGCCATCATCGTCACGGTGGCCCTGCTGGTGCTGTTCACCGGGCTGGCCGGCCTGTTCTGGGGCTACAACTCCCAGCAGTTCCCCTCGCTCTTCGCGCTGGGCACCTTCCAGGTCGCCGGGGCCTTCATCAGCTATCAGTCGCTGGGCAACATCGTGGTGCTGCTGCTGGTGGTGCTGGCACTCCAGCTGCTGTTCAAGAAAACCAAGCTCGGCCTGGCCCTGCGGGCGGTGGCGGACAACCCCGAGTCCAGCGCGCTCTCGGGCATCCCGGTGGGCCGGCTGCTCATGGTGGGCTGGGCCCTGGCCGCCGTGCTGGGCGCCATCGCGGGCGTGTTGATCGCCCCGAAGGTCTTCCTGTCCCCGCACATGCTGGACCAGGTGCTGGTCTACGCCCTGGCCGCCGCCATCCTCGGCGGCCTCAACAGCCCGCTGGGCGCGGTGGTTGCCGCCGGCCTGATCGGCGTGGTGGAAAACCTTGCCGGGGCGTACATCGGCTTTATCGGCGACGACCTCAAGATCGCCGTGCCGCTGATCGCCATGTTCATCGTGCTGCTGGTCAGGCCCCAGGGCCTCTTCGGGCAAAAGGAGGTGGTGCGGGTATGAAGCGCAACGTCTTCGCCTCGCGCTGGTTCCGGATCGCGGTTGCCGCCGTCGTCGTCGTGCTGGCGGTCCTGGCGCCGCTGCAGCTCATCCCCTACGTGAACTACCAGCTGACCGTGGTCGCCGCCTTCGCCGTCGCGATCCTGGGGCTCAACCTCGTGACCGGGTACGCCGGGCAGATCTCGCTGGGCCAGAGCGCGTTCGTGGGGCTGGGCGCCTACGTCACCGCGTACGGCGTCACCGAGGGCTGGCCGGTGCTGCTGACCTTCGTGCTCGCCGCCCTGATCCCCGCCGTCGTCGGTTTCCTGGTCGCCCTTCCCGCGGTCCGGCTGCGCGGGGTTTCGCTGGCCATGGTCACCATCTCGCTGCCGATCATCGCGGACCGGCTGGCCAAGCGGCTGGACGATTTCACCGGCGGCTCCGTCGGCATCACCGTGCAGTGGATGAACGCCCCGGACTGGACCGGCTTGGCCGACGACCAGTGGCGGTACTACGTGGTGCTCGGCATCGCCGCCGTGCTCTTCGTGCTGGCGGCCAACCTGACCCGTGGCCGGATCGGACGGGCCTTCGCCATCGTGCGCGAGAACGAGGCCGTGGCCACCGCGATGGGCGTCTCCAATTACCGGTACAAGGTCCTCGCGTTCACCGTCGCGTCCCTGTACGGCGGCGTCGCGGGCTTCCTGTACCTGGCCGCCGTGCAGTACATGTCCCCGGCCACCCTCAGCTTCGTGGTCTCCATCAACATGCTGGCGGCCATGATCATCGGCGGGTCGGCCAGCATTCTCGGGTCCCTGCTGGGCGGACTCTTCTTCGTTTTCATTCCGGTCCTGGCCGGGCAAATCGATGCCTCGCACACCCCGATCATCTACGGCGCGGCCCTGCTGGTCATCCTGTTCCTGGCACCCGGCGGGCTGGTGACCCTGCCGGCGCTGCTGCGGCGGATGCGCCGCCGACGCGCGGAGCCCGAGGCCGCCCTCAAGGCTCCCGAGACCGGCCCGGAGGTCCATACCCCGACCACCACGGCGATGTGAGCCGGCGGGGGGCAACTCACCGATCCAGCACAAGGCCCACAAGGCTAAGGAGAGAACAATGCGAACACGGCAGATCGGACGCGGCACCGCTGGTGGAGGCCATCACCGACCTCACCGCGGGCGGCAAGCGCCTCCGGGCGTTGTTGGCCTA
>NZ_JBNHGF010000322.1:0-3174 GCF_059091005.1 Arthrobacter sp. Y3223164 | reverse complement strand
GAACGACGGCGGCCACCGCCACGCCGCCACGGCCCCGGCCGCGTCCGCACTGGCCGAAGCGGCAGCGGACAAGAACGAAGCGGCCGCTCCTGTGGTGCTGGGTGTAGGAGTACCGGCCTCGGAACTGTAGGCAGGGTCGTATGCCCGGGCAGGCCGCGGACCGCATCGGTTCCGCGGCCTGCCTGCGTCTGGCGCGGCTGTGACTGGTTCCGGTTGGGTTCCGGTTGGGCTGCCCGGTGCCCGCCACGGCTGGCCGCCACCGCTGGCCGCCCGGCAGGTGCGGACACCGTCTCCAGCCCACTTCCCGCAGCGGAATCAACGCACGCCGTGTCGCGGCGGCGAAATGCACGTGCCTGGCCGGCTCGGCCGGTAGTATTGTCAGGTGCGCCCGAGCGGATTGCTGTCCGCCCGTGCCAGGAGAAGATGACGCCAGAGCCCGTCCCGGCACCCCCGGAGCCCGCTGGTTTGCGGCTGATAGCCGTAATAGCGTAATCTAGATCTTCGGTGCGTACGCCTTCGAAGGGTTTCCACCCGCAGGCGCGGATGCACAGTGCTTTCCAGGCCGTTATGTCGTGCCTGCGTATTCGAGCAAAAACTGTAATAAACGTCTAGAGAAGTGAGTTCCCAAGTGGTGTACGCGATTGTCCGCGCCGGCGGCCGCCAAGAAAAGGTTTCCGTTGGAGACCTCGTGACCCTTGACCGCGTCCCCGGCGAGGCCGGTAGCACCATCGAGCTGCCTGCTCTGCTCCTGGTCGACGGCGACAAGGTCACCTCTGCTGCCGATGCTTTGGCCAACGTCAAGGTCACCGCCGAGATTGTCGAAAATCTCCGCGGCCCGAAGATCGTTATCCAGAAGTACAAGAACAAGACCGGCTACAAGAAGCGCCAGGGCTACCGTTCTGCACTGACCAAGGTCAAGGTCACCGACATCGCGTAAGCGGTCGGCTGACTTTTAGTAAACGTTCCTTCAGAAACAAAGGTAGGCAAATCAGATGGCACATAAGAAGGGTGCGAGCTCCACTCGCAATGGTCGCGATTCCAACGCACAGCGCCTTGGCGTGAAGCGCTTCGGTGGCCAGGTAGTTTCCGCCGGCGAGATCATCGTCCGCCAGCGCGGCACGCACTTCCACCCCGGCGCCAACGTCGGCCGTGGCGGCGACGACACGCTGTTCGCCCTTGAGGCCGGTGCTGTTGAGTTCGGTACCCGCCGCGGACGCCGCGTCGTGAACATCGTCGCTGCCGCTGCGGAGTAATTCAAGCAGCTAACAGCTTTCCAGTGAGGCGGGCCGTCGGTCCGCCTCACTGGTGTTTTAACCAGACTAGAATCACTGGTGGGCCGTTTCGGTTCGCGCCCACCGGCACAGAGGAGATCGATCACGTGGCAACATTCGTTGACCGGGTAGTCCTGCATGTATCCGGCGGATCCGGTGGCCACGGTTGCGTCTCCGTCAAGCGCGAAAAGTTCAAGCCGCTGGGCGGGCCCGACGGCGGCAACGGCGGCAACGGCGGCGACGTGATCCTTCGCGTGGACCCCCAGACCACCACGCTGCTGGACTACCACCACGCCCCGCACCGGCACGCCACCAACGGCGGCCCGGGGATGGGGGACTGGCGCGGCGGCAAGAACGGCGCCACGCTGGTGCTGCCCGTCCCCGACGGCACCGTGGTCAAGACCAAGAACGGTGACGTTCTCGCCGACCTCGTGGGCGATGGCGCCGAGTTCGTCGCCGCCGCCGGCGGCCAGGGCGGGCTGGGCAACGCCGCGCTGGCATCGGCCAAGCGCAAGGCACCCGGATTCGCCTTGCTGGGCATTCCGGGCGACGAGCGGGACATCGTCCTGGAGCTGAAGTCCATCGCCGATGTGGCGCTGGTCGGCTTCCCGTCCGCGGGCAAATCGAGCCTGATCGCGGCCATGTCCGCCGCCCGCCCCAAGATCGCCGAGTACCCGTTCACCACGCTGGTGCCGAACCTGGGCGTGGTCCAGGCGGGCGATATCCGTTTCACCATTGCCGACGTGCCGGGCCTGATCGAGGGCGCCAGCGAAGGCAAGGGACTGGGCCACAACTTCCTGCGCCACGTGGAGCGCTGCGCCGCACTGGTGCATGTGCTGGACTGCGCGGCGCTGGAAGCCGACCGCAACCCCCTCTCCGACCTCGAGATCATCGAGCGGGAACTGGAACAGTACACCGTGGACATGAGCTACGCCGGCGCCGACGGGGACGTGGTCCCGCTGAACCAGCGGCCCAAGCTGGTGGTGCTGAACAAGGTGGACGTGCCCGACGGCCGCGACATGGCCGAATTCGTGCGCCCCGAACTGGAAAAGCGCGGCTACCAGGTGTTCGAAGTCTCCGCGGCCACCCACGAGGGGCTGCGCCAGCTCGGCTTTGCCATGGCCGGGATCGTCGCCGCCGCCCGCGCCGAAGCGAAGGCCGCCCCGCCGAAGGTGGCCCCCGCCGTCCTGCGCCCGCGCTCGGTGAACGAGCGGGGCTTCATCATCCGGCGCGAGGAAAAGAACCTGGAACCGCTGTTCCGGGTGCTCGGAGAGAAGCCGGAACGCTGGGTCAAGCAAACCGACTTCAACAACGACGAAGCCGTGGGCTACCTCTCCGACCGGTTGGCCAAGCTGGGCGTCGAGGACCAGCTGTTCAAGTCCGGCGCCCGCCCGGGCGACACGGTGGTGATCGGCGAAGACGACGCCGTGGTCTTCGACTGGGAGCCCACCATGGCCGCCGGCGCCGAACTGCTGTCCTCCCCCCGCGGCACGGACCTGCGCCTGATGGAGTACATCCGGCCCACCCGCGAAGAGAAGCGCGAGCAGTACCAGGAGCGGAAGGAAGCCAGGGCCGCCACCCGCGCCGAGCTCGAGGCCGAACGCAAGTCCGGCATCTGGACCGCAGAGGAAGACAGTGACGACGACGATGCGCGCTGAGCCGGCCACGGCGGCCGACCGGACCCTGCTGGCCACGGCCGGACGCCTGGTGGTCAAGGTCGGCTCGTCGTCGTTGACCTCGGTGGCGGGAGGCATCTCCGAAGAGGCCCTGCTGTCCCTGGTGCAGGTGCTGGCCGCCCGCCGGAACGCCGGCAGCGAAGTCATCCTGGTGTCCTCGGGCGCCATCTCCGCCGGACTGGCCCCGCTGGGTCTGGCCCGCCGGCCGCGGGACCTGGCGACCCAGC
>NZ_JBNHGF010000321.1:0-3180 GCF_059091005.1 Arthrobacter sp. Y3223164 | reverse complement strand
CCCGTCCCCGGCGGAGGCGGGGCGGACGGGCGGGGAGGACGGGCCGGGGCTGCCATCCAGTCCCTGCCCGGCGTCGTCGATCAGTTCGCCGGTGAGGACGTCGTCCGGGCCTGCCCCTGCGTCTCCCGCCCGGGCGGAGGGGGCCTCCAACTCCGGCTGCGGCGCCTGGTCCAGCAGGGCGGTGCTGTGCTGCAGGTTCGACTTGTCGCTGCCGCCATTGGCGATGATCACGGCGATCCACGGCAGGAAAACGGCGCCGCCCACGAAGAACCAGCGGAACCAGCTGTCGATGAAGAAAAAGAGCAGCAAACAGGCCAGCCGGATACCCATGGCGAGCGTGTACTGGACCATGCGCCGGTGCATCTCATCGGTATGGCTTTCGGGGACGTCCGTAATGCTCAGGACTTCCGGCTTCTCGTCAGGCTGCTTGCTCATCACACTCCATCAGGGCTGTATCAATTCTCCCACGATGGCCGGAATGTCTAAAGCCGCGCGACGATGACCGGGCGGCGGATATCCCGGGCTAGGATTCCATAGGAAAACAGCAGCGTGATGGAGGTAAGAGTGAGCAACGAACAGCAGCCCGGCCGCAGCGTGCTGGTCACCGGCGGCAACAGGGGAATCGGGCTGGCGATTGCCCGGGCCTTCGAAGCGAACGGGGACAAGGTGGCGATCACCTACCGCAGCGGCGAGGTTCCCGACGGACTCCTGGGTGTGAAGGCCGATGTGACTGATACCGGGTCCGTGGACGCTGCCTTCACCGAGGTCGAGGCTGCCCACGGTCCCGTGGAGGTCTTGGTCGCCAATGCCGGCGTCACCCGCGACATGCTGCTGCTGCGGATGAGCGAAGAAGACTTCACCAGCGTGGTGGATACCAACCTGTCCGGTGCGTTCAGGGTAATCAAGCGGGCCTCCAAGGGCATGATCAGGCTGCGGAAGGGCCGCGTGGTGCTGATCTCCTCGGTGGTGGGCCTCTACGGGTCGCCAGGCCAGATCAACTATGCCGCGTCCAAGGCCGGCCTGGTGGGCATCGCCCGGTCGCTGACCCGCGAGCTCGGATCGCGCAACATCACCGCCAACGTGGTGGCCCCGGGCTTCGTCAACACGGAAATGACTGCCGTGCTGCCGGAGGACACGCAGAAGAACTACCTGGCGTCCATCCCGGCCGGCCGCTTCGCCGAACCGGAAGAAGTCGCGAAGGTGGTGCGCTGGATTGCCAGCGACGAAGCCGCCTACATCTCCGGCGCGGTGATCCCGGTGGACGGCGGACTGGGAATGGGCCACTAGGCAGCTCGGGCAGGTGTTCGGCCTGCGTTTTGTCGGCTCCCGACAACGGATAAGGCTTCGGGGACTGGCAAGATGGAACCCGAAGCCTTTTCCGGTTGGGCGTTTCCTACAACGCGCCCGACCGGACCACTACTGAGAACCTCGAGGAGCAGCCATGGGCGCACTGGACGGCAAAGCAGCAATCGTAACGGGATCATCGCGCGGCATCGGCGCGGAGGTGGCCAAGCTCCTGGCCGCCGAGGGAGCGTCGGTGGTAGTCAACTACCGCCAGAAGGCACCCCGCGCCAACAAGGTAGTGGCGCAGATCGAGGAAGCCGGCGGCCGCGCCGTCGCCGTTGCCGCCGACCTCACCGCGGCAGAGGGCGCCGAGGCGCTGGTCGAGGCCGCCAGGCAGAACTTCGGCGGCGTCGATG
The DNA here is from genome assembly GCF_059091005.1 of Arthrobacter sp. Y3223164. Lineage (NCBI taxonomy): Bacteria > Bacillati > Actinomycetota > Actinomycetes > Micrococcales > Micrococcaceae > Arthrobacter > Arthrobacter sp. Y3223164. The sequence continues at coordinate 1,480 of NZ_JBNHGF010000321.1, read as the reverse complement.
TGCTGGTGCTCAACGCGTCGGGCGGCATGGAGTCCAGCATGGGCGAGGACTATGCCCTGCGCCTGAACCGCGACGCGCAGGTGAACATGCTCAAGGCCGCGGCCGAGGCGATGCCGGCCGGCTCCCGCGTTGTGTTCGTCACCAGCCATCAGGCCCACTTCATCCGTACCGTGCCGACCATGCCGGAGTATGAGCCGGTGGCCCTGAGCAAGCGCGCCGGCGAAGACGCGCTGCGCGAACTGCTGCCGGAGCTGGAGGCCAAGGGCATCTCGCTGGTGGTCGTGTCCGGCGACATGATCGAAGGCACCGTGACCGCGACGCTGCTGGACCGTGCCCGCCCCGGCGCGATCGAGGCCCGCCGGGCCGAGGCCGGCAAGCTCTACTCGGTGGAAGAGTTCGGCGCGGAAGTGGCCAAGATGGTTACCGCCGATGTCCCCTCCGGGCACACGGAATACGTGGGCGGGGCCGAGTCCTTCCTGCAGGCGCAGGATTAAGGGCCCGCAAGAGCCCGACTACTCCCGGACCAGTCGGCGCGCGGCCGCGGCTATATGCCGCGCCGAGATGCCCGCCGCGTCCAGCAGGTCCTGTGGCGCACCGGAGGTCGGCAAGCCTTCCACGGCCAGCCGGACCAGTTTGAGGTCCGGTACCCGCGCCTGGGTCAGGGAATCGGCAACGGCCGAACCGAGCCCGCCTTCGGGATAGTGGTCCTCCACCGTGATGATCCGGCCGCCCGTGACCCGGCACGCCGCCAGCAGCGTCTGGTGGTCGATGGGCTTGATCGAATAGAGATCGACCACCCGCACGCCGATGCCGTCGTCGGCGAGCCTGGCGGCCGCGGCCAGGCATTCGTGCAGGGTGACGCCCGCTCCGACGAGGGTGACGTCGTCGTGGTCCGTAGCCCGGTGCACCTTCGCCCCGCCGATGGGGAATTCTTCGCCCTCCCCGTACAGCACGGGGTAATCGCCCCGCGTGGCCCGGAGGTAACAGATGCCGGAAGTGTCCGCCATGGCGCGGACCAAACCGGCGGTCGAGGGCGCGTCGGCGGGGTAGAGGACGGTCGAGGTGTGGATCGCCCGCATCGCGGCCAGGTCCTCCAGCGCCATCTGCGACGGCCCGTCCTGGCCGATTTCGACGCCGGCATGGGTGCCGACCAGGCGGATGTCCACCTCGGATACCCCGGCCATCCGGATGAAGTCGTAGCCGCGGGAGACGAGGAACGCTGCAAAACTGGCGGCAAACGGCACATACCCGCGCACGGAGAGTCCGGCCGCCGCCGCCACCATCTGCTGTTCGGAGATGAACATCTCGAAGAAGCGCTCGGGCGCCGCCTTGCTGAACTCCCCGGCCTTGGTGGAGTTGCCCACCTCGCCGTCCAGGACCACCACCTCGGGCCGGGCGGCGAGGGCAGCCAGAGCCTCGCCGAAGGCGGTCCGGGTGGCGACGGAATCGCCCGCCGTGTAGGCGGGCAGCGCGACGGCGG
>NZ_JBNHGF010000320.1:0-3181 GCF_059091005.1 Arthrobacter sp. Y3223164 | reverse complement strand
GGCGTGCGCGACCAGGACGGCGACCTCACCGGGGAAGAGGCCGACGCAGAGCCGGCGACCGGCGGCGGCGCGCAGGAAACGGGCGCCCCGTTGGACGACCGGATTGAGTTTGTCAGTCCTTCCACCGCAGCGCTGAAAACCGTGGAAAACAGCAGCGGAGCGGCCGCGGAAAAGGCCCGGACGGCGCAGGCTGGCGCGGAGACCGCCGCCGATCCCGAACCCGGGGCCAAAGACACGGTGCGGGAGGATCCGGCCCCGGAACCGCCCAAGCGCTCCATCAAGCCGAAGCGCTCCAGCGTGCCCAGTTGGGACGAGATCGTCTTCGGCACCAAGCACGACTGACCTGCCGCCGGCTGCAGAGAAGACCCGGGCTGGGCGCCCGGCCTGCCAGGCTGCCTGGCCCGTCAACCTCTCGTTGCCTGCGGGCGCGGACTAGCGCCGTTTGCCCGGAGCCACCAGGGTCAGCAGGGGCACTTCCCGCTCCGCCTTCGTCAGCGAGCCGTGCTGGCCGACCACGGACATCGCGGTCTCCGGCACGCGCCGGGTGTCGTAGAACGCCACGGGTTCCCGGGCAGCCACCATCAGGTCTCCGATGCGCGGCAACACCCGCGGGTCCACCCGACCGAAGAACCCGCGGCTGACCGCCTCTTCCCGGGTGAACACCCAGGCCTGCTTCCCATACCGCTCCAGCCAGGCACGGGCCACCTGCTCGCGCTGCCCGGCCCTGGCGTCCGGTTCGAAATAGAGGTGGACCAGCCGCGGTTCGCCGCCGGTGTGCCGCACCCCGGCCACCAGGGCCGGGTCCGCCGAGTAGTCGAAACGGAACTCCTCGGCCACGTCCAGCATGCCGTGGTCCGCGGTCAGCAGCAGCAGCGTATCGGCCGGAAGCTGCCGGGCCAGGCGGCGCATGTCCGAGTCAAGTTCCTCCAGCGCATGCCCCCACTGGGCCGACGCCGCGCCGAACCGGTGGCCCGCCTTGTCCAGTTCGTTGAAATAGAGGTAGACCAACGCCCGGTCCGTAGCCGCCAAGGCTTCCGCGGTGGCCTGGGTCCGGGCATGGCCGGTGGCGCCGGGCACGAACCTGCTGCCGCGCAGCGCCGCCCGGGTCATGCCCGACTCCGCGAACCGGGGCAGGCTGACGGTGGTCACCGGCAGCTGCCCGGCTACACGTTCGAACACCGTGGCATGCGGCTGCCACACCTGCGGGTCAACCCCGGGGTCCCAGCCTCCGAGTTGGTTGACCACCTTGTCCTGCCCCGGGTCCAGGACGTCATAGCCGACCATGCCGTGCAGGCCGGGCGCCAGCCCGGTCCCCAGGCTGGCAAGGGACGCCGCCGTCGTCGAGGGAAGGGCGCTGCCGAGGGTCCGCGAGTTGTCCATCGCCTGGCGCAGGAAGGGGGCATGTCCGCCGCGCTGCTTCAGCAGCGCCTTGCCCAGTCCGTCCACCATGACCACGCACACACGCCGCGCCTGCGGCAACTGCAGCTCATTATCGAAGCCCTCGGCGCCCAGCGCGGCCGCGGCACTGGTCATGACCTCCGCGAGCGAGTTGCGGCCGTAGCCGGGGGCAGCCGGAAGCGGTTCCTGTATCAGCGTCACGCAGCGTCGATCCCGCAGATCAGCGGCCGTGGTGGCCGCGGACCAGGCGGTTGCCGATGCGCGGGCGCTGCTGCACCGGGCCCGGCGCGGCGGCGGGCTCCGGGTGGCTGGTGCTGACCTTGCGCAGCGCGCGGGCAAAGTCCTTGGCGTTCTGGACCGCCTGCAGCCCGTCGGCCTCCGCGCTGACCCGCAGCACGATGTCTTCCTGGACGATATTGCCCGTGTAGCCGTGGTCGGCGTCGCACTGCGGATCGCCGCAACCGGCCGGGCCCATGTCCAGTCGCTGGCCGCCGGACCAGGCGATGGCCAGAGTCAGTTCGCGGGCCTGGTCGGCGGAGGTGTAGTTCTGCGGCTGGGCGTAGACGTAGCTGAGCACCACGGAGCGGATCTGGCTGACCGGGACCGACTCGGTGGAAATCTGCGCCACCATCTGCTCGCCCTCGTCGTCCAGCTGCTGGTCGTCCACGTGCGTGATGACCAGCATGTCCTCGGTGAGCACCAGCACGGTGATGTGCCGGTGCACCTCGTTGCGGTCGAAGTGTGTCTCCAGGTGCACCAGGTGGGACAGCGGCTCGCGCTCGTCCAGGGCGTCGTGGACCACGTCGGAAACCAGCAGCGGATAAAAGCCGGCCCGGTTGAGGGCGTCGTCGAGACTGCGGCGTTCGGCCGTCGATAGGGGGCTCATGGTTCCATAATCCCCTACCCTGCCGCCGGATGGCCAACCCGGCAGGTTCAGTCCCGCATGGCGCGCCGCGCGCTGTCGGTGCGGTGCGCATGGTTTCCGAGCCGGAGTTCGGCGTTCAGCACGGCCAGGCCGCGGTCGGAGAGCTGGACCGGGTTGAGCTCCAGCAGGGCCACTTCGGGATGTTCGTCCTTGAGTTGCGCCACGCGGGCGATCAGGTCTTCGAGCGCCGGAACGTCCACGGCCGGCAGGCCCTGGTAGCCGAAGAGCTTCTCCGCCGCGCGGGGCCCGCGGACCAGGTCCGCCACATCCACGGTGCTCAGCGGGGGGATCCGGTGGGACCAGTCCCCCAGCAGGTTGACGGCGTCGCCGGCCAGCCCGAAGGAGACCACCGGGCCCAGGAGCGGATCCTCGATGGAGCGGATGGTGCAGGCCTGGCCGGCGGGCACCATCGACTGGACTTCCAACGGGATGTCGCCGAACGGGGCCAGGCTGGCCCGCATGTGCGCGATGTTGGCGCGCAGGGTCGCCTCGTCCGTGATGTTCAGCCGGACCCCGCCGAGGTCCAGCCGTTGCCGCAGCCGCGCGTCGGTGGTTTTGACGGCCACGGGCCAGCCGAGCCGTTCGGCGGCGGCCACGGCCTCGTCGTCGTGCGTGAAGCCGGCGGACTCCTGAACCGTGATGCCGTAGCAGCCCAGCAGCCGGGCGGTCTGTGCAGGGGTCGGCGTCAGCAGCTCGGTCCCGGTGACCCCGCCGAGCAGGGCGTCGATCTGCCGTTGCGCCTCGGCGGGATCCGTTCCCGCAGGCTCGGGGAACTCGCCCTGGTCGTGGGCCTTCCATTCGGCGTAGCGGACCGCGGCCGCCAGCGCGTTCACGGCGCTGGCGGGGCTGGCAAAAGCG
>NZ_JBNHGF010000319.1:0-3184 GCF_059091005.1 Arthrobacter sp. Y3223164 | reverse complement strand
CCGTGCACGACGCCGCCGCCGGTCATGTGCGGGGCGCGGATCGAACCCTGGCGGGCGCGGCCGGTGCCCTTCTGCTTGAACGGCTTGCGGCCGGCACCGGAAACCTCGGCGCGGGTCTTGGTCTTGTGGGTTCCCTGCCGGGCAGCAGCGAGCTGGGCGACGACGACCTGGTGCAGCAGCGGCACGTTGGTCTGGACGTCGAAGATCTCTGCAGGCAGGTCAACCTTGAGCGTGTTGGCCATTGAACTAGGCTCCCTTCACAGCGGAACGGACGAGAACGACCGAGCCGCGGGCACCGGGAACGGCACCCTTGATCAAGAGCAGCGAGTTCTCGGTGTCCACAGCGTGAACCGTCAGGTTCAGCGTGGTCTGGCGGACGGCACCCATGCGGCCGGACATGCGCATGCCCTTGAAAACGCGGCCCGGAGTGGACGCGCCACCGATGGAACCGGGCTTGCGGTGGTTCTTGTGCGCGCCGTGCGAGGCACCCACACCGGCGAAGCCGTGACGCTTCATGACACCGGCGAAGCCCTTACCCTTGGTGGTTCCGACGACGTCGACCTTCTGGCCGGTCTCGAACAGTTCCACGGAGAGTTCCTGGCCCAGCTCGTAGGAGCCGGCATCGGCGGTGCGCAGCTCAACCACGTGGCGGCGCGGGGTAACCCCGGCCTTCTCGAAGTGGCCGGCCAGCGGCTTGGTCACCTTGCGCGGGTCGATCTGGCCGTAGCCGATCTGGACGGCGGTGTAGCCGTCGACGTCCGCAGAGCGCAGCTGGGTGATGACGTTGGAGTCGGCCTTGACGACCGTGACCGGGATGAGCCGGTTGTTCTCGTCCCAGACCTGGGTCATGCCGAGCTTGGTGCCCAGCAGTCCCTTTACTTGGCGTGTAGTGGTAGACAAAATACTCACTCCCCTACAGCTTGATTTCGATGTTCACGTCCGCCGGCAGGTCGAGCCGCATCAGCGAATCGACGGCCTTGGGCGTGGGATCGATAATGTCGATCAGCCGCTTGTGGGTGCGCATTTCAAAGTGCTCCCGGCTGTCCTTGTACTTGTGCGGCGACCGGATAACGCAGTACACGTTCTTCTCGGTGGGCAGCGGCACGGGGCCCACTACCGTTGCGCCTGCACGCGTGACCGTCTCAACGATCTTCCGTGCTGAAACATCAATGACCTCATGGTCATATGACTTCAGACGGATGCGGATTTTCTGTCCCGCCATGGCGTCTCCGCTCTCTTTCTCAGTGCTGCTCTGTTGACTTTCTCCTGATGCGCCCCGACGGCTGGATCGCTCCTGGCCTGGCGCTCCTCCGGCAGACTGAATCCGGATAAATCCGGGTTCCTCACCCTGCTGAGGCTCCGACCCCCGCGGTCGGGCGTGTCGCGAACATTCTGCGCACTCCGCCCGCTCAAAATGGAGGGTGGGTTATATTTGGGCTTCTTGAAATCCGTGGAGCCTGACCCTGCCCCGGGCATTATCCCGGGCGGGACCCAGCTTCGCACGAAGACATGCAAAAGCGCTTGAACAACTCATCTAGTGTGGCAGACTTCGGCCCTGATTGCGAATCGGCCCCCGGGCCGGTGCCCGCTCCCCCGCCGCCAGGCTATGGCGCGGACCAGCCGGCAGTGCGATGCTGGTGCCAGCCCGCTCCTGCGGGCGCCGCACACGAGAGACCAGGTTTCAGGAGGACAGCAGCGAATGGCAATGGACAGCGGGCGCCTGGCGGCAATGATCCCGTCCGACTTTACCCTGGGAGTGGCGACGGCGGCATTCCAGATCGAGGGCGCCGTGGCCGAGGACGGCCGAGGACCCTCCGGCTGGGACGCGTTTTCGCACGAGCCCGGGCGGATTGCCGGCGGCGCGACGGCGGACGCGGCCTGCGACCACTACCACCGGATGCCGGAGGACGTCGCGCTGATGGCCGAGCTCGGCGTTGACTCGTACCGGTTCTCGCTGTCCTGGCCACGGATCCAGCCCGGCGGACAGGGGCCGGTCAACCAGCGCGGCATCGACTTCTACGACCGCCTGCTGGATGAACTGCTGGCCCGGGGCATCTCCCCGATGTGCACGCTCTACCACTGGGACACCCCGCTGCCGCTGGAGCACGGCGGCGGCTGGCTCAACCGGGATACCGCGTACCGGCTCGCCGACTTCGCGGCGATCGCCGCGGACAAGTTCGGCGACCGGGTGGACCGCTGGGTCACGATCAACGAGCCGACCACCGTCACCCTCAACGGCTACGGCCTCGGCGTCCATGCTCCCGGCCAGGCCGGGCTTTTCGACGCCCTGCCGGCCGCGCACCACCTCATCCTCGCGCACGGACTCAGCCTCTCGGCCCTGCGGGCCGGCGGGATCACGGGCGATGCGGGCATCACGAACGTCTACTCCCCCGTGGTGGGCGCCAAGGACGGGCTGGCCCACGATGTGCTGGTGGAACTGTACGACGTGCTCCACAACGGCATGTTTTCGGACCCGGTGCTGCTGGGCCGCTACCCAACGTTCAACCCGGTGCTCAAGCCCGCACTCCAGTACCTGCGCGAGATTCCGGACGAGGACCTGGCGGTGATGAGCCAGCCGCTGGACTTCTACGGGCTGAACTACTACTTCCCCACCAGGATCGGCATCGGCCCGGGGCCGCTGACCGGGCCGGAGGCGATCCCCGACGGCCTGCCCGAGCTGCTCTGGGAGCAGGGCGGCGAGCTGCCGTTCCACCTGGCCGCGTGGCCGGGGTATGACCGGACAGAATTCGGCTGGCCCGTGGCACCCGACTACCTGCAGGTCGCCCTGGCCCAGATGGCCGGGCGTTACCCCAATCTGCCGCCGGTCTACATCACCGAGGGGGGCGCCAGCTTCAAGGATGTGGTGGTCCGCGACGCGCTGACCAAGAAGCCGTCGGTCGCCGACGTGCGGCGGATCGACTACCTGGCCTCGCATTTGGAGGCCGCGCTCACCGCGACGGCGCCGGACGGGCCCGCAGCCGGCATCGACCTGCGCGGCTACTACGTGTGGACGCTGATGGACAACTTCGAATGGGCGGCCGGATACAGCCAGCGCTTCGGCCTGGTGTACGTGGACTTCGCCACCCAGCAGCGGATCCGCAAGGCGTCCTTCCACTGGCTGAAGGATGTGGCCGCGCGCCGCACTCGTGCCGGTGCCGGCGAGGCGGCCGGGCAGACCGAGCCG
>NZ_JBNHGF010000318.1:0-3201 GCF_059091005.1 Arthrobacter sp. Y3223164 | reverse complement strand
GCGGCGGCGGCGAGCTCGTCGCCCCGGCCGGGCATCGCGCCGGGCATGGTTTGGAACACCCGCAGGCACATCAGGCCCACCACCTCGGCGGAGCCGTAGATGTAGTCCGCCAACGAATCTGCGGTGTGTTCGGCCACCGTGATGTCCGCGCGCATCGAGGCGAAAAACGGCCGGGTCAGGTCGACGCCGATGCCGCACGCGCGGGCGGTCCCGGCGAACGCGTGCACCACCATGTTGGTGCTGTAACCGGTCAGCAGCGCGGTCTCCGTCTCGTGTTCCAGCCTGTTCAGCTGGTCGCGCACGGCCACGGCGTCGAGCCCGGCCTCGGCAGCCGCACCGTCCACCGCTTCGTCGGCCACCCGGACCAGCGCATAGATGTTGGCGATGTGCCGGCGTTCCTCCGGCCCGAGCAGCCGGCACGCCAAGCCGAAGGAGGTGGAATAGCGGGCAATCACGACGCCGGCGCTGCGGCCGGCGGCGTCGGTGTACCGGAGCAGTGGGTTCGGTTCCATGGCCCTAGTTCCCCCTCGTCAGCACCTGGTTGCAGACCCGCGCCAGTTCGCTCCACGCGCCGGCGTCCAGGGACAGGAGTCGGGACTCCTCGAGCGCTTCGTCCACCAGGATGCGGGCGAGCCGCATCGCCTGCGCGTCGGCGCCGCAGTCCGTGAGCGCCGCGCGGACCTCACCGATCCCCGCCTCGCCGCGGCGAAACGCGGCCAGCAGGTCATCGAACCCTTCCGCCTCCGCCGCAAACGCGGTCAGCACGGTGCGTTTGCCTTCACGCAGGTCGGATTCGGCGGACTTCCCGGTGGTGCCGGGCTCCCCGAAGGTCCCGAGAACGTCGTCCACGATCTGGTAGGCCAGCCCAATGCGGCGGCCGACCGCGGCGAGTGCCTCGGCCGGGTGTCGGTCGGCGCCGGCCAACAGCGCCCCGGCTTTCAGCGGCGCCTCAAAGGAGTAGGCCGCCGTCTTCAAACGTTCCATGCCGAGGACGTCGCCCAGGCCGGGGCTTTCCGTCGCCGCCGACAGCAGGACATCATCCAGTTCGCCCGCGGCCGAGGCGAACACGGCGTCGTGGACCGTTTCCATCAGGACGTCGGCGCACGGCAGCCCGGCGCCGGAGCTGCCGGCCATCCGCAGGGCACCGGTCAGCAGGAGGTCGCCGGCAATGATCGACGCCGCGTGGCCCAGGTGCTCGGCCTCGGGCCCGGGCAGCCCCTGACCCCTGGCGTCGTCCCGGTAACGGGCTCCGATGGTTGGCAGGCCGCGGCGGACGAAGTCCCTGTCGATGACGTCGTCGTGCACCACCAGCGCGGTGTGCAGCAGCTCGAACGCCGCGCCTAGCCGGGCGCAGCGGCGCGGATCCTCGCCGCCGAAGGACTTGTACGCGAGCTGCACCATCCTGGGCCGCAGCCGCTTGCCGCCGCCCAGCGCAGCCTCAATCCGGTCCCACAGCACGGGAAAAGTACGCGAGAGCTTGCCGGCCCGGCTGCGGTTCCCTGCAGTAAATCGCTGAAGCTCCGCTTCGACGAGGGGGCCTACTTGCCGCCAGCCACAGGGATCCGACGCTGCCTCGGCGGCCGCGCGGCTTTCGGCGTTCAGAGTCATGACTGACCTTCTCCCCAAGGTTGGGAGCGTGCAGGCTGCCCCCGTCACTTCTGCACTTCGTTGTTCCATAGTGTGCGTCACCGGGGCCCGGTGCGCGACCATTGCCTGCAATTGGCGGGGTCAAAATCCCCAACTAGTCGGCCGGTTTGGCGGGCTCCCGCGCCGATATCCGGCAAAGGCTTGCCAGCGGCGGCCCCATCATGGAACGTAGTAAGCACACTTAGCATCGTTGGGGTATATCGTCCGGACCCTGGCGTCACGTGAGGCCGGTCAGGCTTCCTCACCCTAAGGAACAAACCATGACACCGACACCGCAACAGCCGGTCACCGACGACAGCATCAAGGTCCGCCAGCTCAGCCACTACCAGTTCACCTGGGTAGCCGGTGAGCCGGGGGCCCGCGGCACCTGGACCCTGCAACTGGTCCTGGACCAGGGCGCGTGGGAAGAGGTGCTGACGCTGGACGCCGACGACGCCGACAACCTCCAGGACCTCCTCTCCACCGCGGAGACCGTGTACTACGACATCGCCCGCCGCACGCTGATGTTCGGCACCACCAAGGCCGGCCACCACTAGCCACGGGGCGACGGTGGAACCAGCCGGGCGCTAAACCGTCAACGGTTTCCGCGGCGGGGGCTGTGCTGAGATGCTGGTGGCGTGACAACAATCTCGACCGAGCCGCCCCGGACCGCGCTGAGCTGGAAACTGGTGCCGGCGCTGCTCCTCTCGGCGTCCGGCGTGCTGCTTTTTGCCGTCGAGAATGGGCCCCTCGGCTACGGCCTGCTCGCGCTGAGCGTGGCCACGGCGGCGTTGGTTGACCGGGAGTTTGTGCGGCATCTTGCGCTGATCGCGGCCGGGATGCTGATCATCAGCCTGGTGCCGCTGAACGCCGACCTGAGCCTCGGGCACATGGCCCTGATGGGCGGCGCCCTCGCGTTGGCCGTCCTGGTGCCGTGGTTGGTGTCGAGGTTTGTCTACCGGGAGAAGATCATCAGGTTTCCGGTGAACACGGGCCGCAAATGGCCGTTGTCCGCCAAGCTGTACCTCATCGGCGTCGTGGCGCTCGGCTACTTCATCCTGCCGGTGTACCTGGTCAGCACGGGCGTTTACCAAAATTGGCCGGATGCCTCCGACCCCACAATCTTCTGGCGGCTCTTTCTCGGCGTGAACGCCGTCGGCATCTGGGACGAACTGTTCTTCATCTGCACCACCTTCACGCTGCTGCGCCGGCATTTTCCCGACTGGCTGGCCAACCTCCTGCAGGCCGTCGTGTTCTCGTCCTTCCTGTGGGAAATCGGTTACCAGGCGTGGGGGCCGCTGCTGACCTTCCCGTTCGCGCTGCTGCAGGGCTATACGTTCAAGCTGACGAAGTCGTTCACCTACGTGGTATCCGTGCACCTGATCTTCGACTTCGTGCTGTTCCTGGCGCTGGTGCACGCGCACAACCGCGACTGGCTGCCGATCTTCCTGTACTGACCGTGCTGCTCCCCCGCGCACCAGGACGTAGAGGGGCCCGGCGGCACAGGGACGCGAAGGGGCCCCCGGCACGCAGGACACAAAGGGGCCCGGCGGCACCCCTGTGCGGGGTGCCGCC
>NZ_JBNHGF010000317.1:0-3203 GCF_059091005.1 Arthrobacter sp. Y3223164 | reverse complement strand
GTGGTGCTGGCGCTGGCGGCGCTGCCCAAGCTGATGCCGCCGGGCACCTTGCGGCTGCGCCGCGGGCTGCCCAGCGTGATCGCCACCCGCGGACTGATCAACCTGGCGTTCTTCGGCGCCGAGGCGTTCATCCCGTTGATGCTGGTGGCGGCGCACGGCATCTCGCCGGCCACCGCGGGCCTGGCCCTGACGGCCGGCGCGGTTGGCTGGAGCATCGGCTCCTGGCTGCAGGCACGCGTCGAGACCGCCCGGCACCGGATGCTGGTGATCGGATCCGGCATCCTGGCCGCCTGCATGGGGCTGATGGCGCTGGTGTCCGCGCCGTCGGTGCCGCTCGCGGCGCTCATCGTCGTCTGGGCGCTGGCCGGGTTCTCGATGGGCATGGCCTTGTCCACCACGTCCGTGATGGTGCTGAAGCTGTCCGCCCCCCAGGAGCGCGGACGGAACTCCGCGTCGCTGCAGCTGGCCGACCAGCTGGGCGGCGTGGTGGGTACCGCCGGGGCGGGCGGATTGTTCGCGCTGCTGCGGGATCCGGACAACCCGGGCTCGGTGGGCGTCTACGTGGTCATTTGGCTGGTGCTGGCCGTGGTGGCGGCGGGCGGGATCGCCACCGGCTGGCGCAGCGGGGAACGGATTGGAAACGGACAGGAACAACGGGAGGAGGCCGGCACATGAGCAACGACACACTATTCGGCGCCGGACCGGTGCTGCCGCCGGCTTACCCGGAACGGGCCGCCTGGGGCACCGCCCCCAAACTGCGCCAATGGCAGGCCGAGGCCCTGCAGAAGTACTTCGAGATGGCCCCGCAGGATTTCCTGGCCGTGGCTACCCCCGGCGCGGGCAAGACGACCTTCGCGCTGCGCGTGGCCACCGAACTGGTGGACCGGGGGATCGTCAACCGGATCACCGTCGTCGCCCCCACCGACCACCTCAAGCGCCAGTGGGCGGACGCCGCGGCGCGCGTGGGGCTGGCGATCGATCCGAACTTCAAGAACTCGGACGGTTCGCACGGCCGCGATTTCATCGGCGTCGCCGTTACCTACGCGCAGGTGGCCATGAAGCCGCTGTTGCACCGGGCCAAGACCGAGGCCGCCAAGACGCTGGTGATCCTCGACGAGATCCACCACGGCGGCGACGCCCTCAGCTGGGGCGACGGCATCCGCGAGGCGTTCGAACCCGCCGCCCGGCGCCTGGCGCTGACCGGCACCCCGTTCCGCTCGGATACGGCGGCGATCCCGTTCGTGGAGTATGCCGAGGACAAGGACGGCATCCGCCGCTCGCGGGCGGACTACACCTACGGCTACGGCAGCGCCCTCCGCGACCACGTGGTGCGCCCGGTCATGTTCATGGCGTACTCCGGGCAGATGCGCTGGCGCACCAGTTCCGGGGACGAGTACGCCGCGTCGCTCGGCGAGGCCGCGGTCACCAAGGACATCACCGCGCAGGCCTGGCGCACGGCGCTGAACCCGCAGGGGCAATGGATCCCGTCGGTGCTTGCGGCCGCCGACAAGCGGCTGACCGAGGTCCGCCGGGCGGTGCCCGACGCCGGCGGGCTGGTGATCGCCACCGACCACGAGGACGCGCGGGCCTACGCCGGCCAGCTGAAGAAGATCACCGGGGAATCCGCCACCGTTATCCTCTCCGACGACGCCGGTGCCTCCGAAAAGATCGAGGCCTTTTCCGCCGGCGACAGCCGCTGGATGGTCGCCGTCCGCATGGTCTCCGAAGGCGTGGACGTGCCCCGCCTCTCGGTCGGGGTCTACGCCACCTCGACGGCCACCCCGCTGTTCTTCGCGCAGGCGGTGGGCCGCTTCGTGCGCGCCCGGAAGCGCGGCGAAACGGCGTCGGTGTTCCTTCCGTCGGTGCCGAACCTGATGGAATTGGCCAACCAGATGGAGCTGGAGCGCGACCACGCGCTGGACCGGCCGGACAAGGACAACGACGAGGGCTTCATACCCGAAGAGGCCCTGATGGAGCAGGCCAACCGGGAAGAGTCGGCCTCGGATGCGCTGACCAAGCAGAAGTTCGAAGCGCTGGACTCCCAGGCGTCCTTCGACCGCGTGCTGTTCGACGGCGCCGAGTTCGGCACCGGGGGAGAGCTCGGCAGCGAAGAGGAACTGGACTTCCTGGGCATTCCGGGGCTGCTGGACGCGGAGCAGGTGGGCATGCTGCTGCGCCAGCGCCAGCAGGAACAGCAGTCGCGCAAACGCAAGCGTTCGGGCGGGGCCGCGGATCCCGAGCCGGCCCCGGCCGTGGTTGACCACCGGCAGCTGACCGAACTCCGCAACCAGCTGGCCAAGAACGTGTCCGCCTGGTCGGCGCGCTCCGGCATGCCGCACGGCGTGGTCCACTCCGAGCTGCGCCGGGTCTGCGGCGGCCCGCCGGTGGCCCAGGCCAACGAGGAGCAGCTGAACCGGCGCCTGAAGAAGCTCCAGGACTGGTTCATTGGCCGGAAGTAGCCGGCGGCCGGCCGGCTACTCGATGACGTCGATGCCGTAGTCGCTGAATTCGGCCAACGTCTTCTCGACGCGCCCGGCGTTGATTCCCGACGACAGCGCCAGGTTCACGGCGGTGGCGTAGCCGGCCTGGGCGGCGTCGAGGGCGGTCTGGCGGACGCAGTAGTCGGTCGCCAGCCCGGCCACCACCACCTCGTCCACCCCGTGCTCCTGCAGCCAGTCGTCCAGGCTGGGCATCTCGACCAGCTCTTCCTCCTCGTCGCCCTCGCGCTCCCCGGTGGCCACCTCGTCCGCCGGTGCCAGCAGTCCGTCGAAGCCGGAGTAGCCGGCGTCGTACTGGCCCTTGCGGAAGTAGGCGTCGATCCGGTCGGTGTCCAGGTCGGGATGCAGGTCCGCCCCGCGGGTACCGGCGACGCAGTGCCGCGGCCAGCTGTCCACGAAGTCCGGCTCGTCGGAGAAGTGGCTGCCCGGATCCACGTGCCAGTCCTGGGTCGCGACCACGACGTCGTATTCGTCCGGCCGGGTCTCCAAATGTTCGCTGATGTCGGCGGCAGTTTTCGCTCCGCCGTCGACGGCCAGGGCGCCTCCCTCGCAGAAGTCGTTCTGGACGTCGACGATGATCAGTGCGCGTGTCATGGCTGCTCCTCGAATTCGGTGGGAATGGCGGCCTCGCCGCGCTGCAGCCGGTTCACGGCGCCGGGCAGCTCGGCCATGGAAGCGGTGTGGCGTTCGGCGGCGCGGCGGACG
>NZ_JBNHGF010000316.1:0-3214 GCF_059091005.1 Arthrobacter sp. Y3223164 | reverse complement strand
CGGTCAGGAGGATGGCGGAGAGATCGAACGCCGTCGCGCCGGCGGCGTAGGCCGGGTCGCGCTGCCAGTCGTCCCAGTGGATGGCCGCCTTGCCGACGGCCAGCAGTTCCTCGCCTGCCTTTTTGACCGTGCCCGGGCCGCCGATCGACTCGGCCACGAGCGCGGAGATCGGGCTGGAGACGATGGCCACGTTCAGGGCGATCTGGCCGATGCCCTTCCAGGTGGCGGCGAAGGTCTCGCCGTCGGTGAAGTTGACCATGTTCCACAGGCCGGTCACCGTGCCGGTGATCCCGCTCCAGACGCCCTTGCCGAAGGACACCATGCCGTCCCAGGCGTCCGCGTACCACGGCTTGTCCCACTCCGTCGGCTTGCCCCAGGGAATGTGCCCCTCGCCGGTCGCCGAATCAAGCTGTTCTGCCGAGTAGCCGTAGGCCTGCTGGCCGGTGCCGGGGCCGTCCTGCGTGGTTTCGACCAGGGTGATGCCGCCGTAGAGCGCGGCAATCGCGTTGGCGCAGGTTCGCTCGGCCGCCATGTGCTCGGCCGCCAGCGCATTGGCGTCCCTGAGGATCCGGTTGTCGTCGTTAACCAGGTCCTCGTCCTTGCGCCAATCGCTGCCTTCGTTGGCGATCTGCGCCCGCACGCCGTGCCAGCGGGCCAGCAGCGCGTCGTAGCGCGCTGTGAAGGTGTCCGCCCAGTCGGCGAACGCCTCGATGGCCGACTTGATGGCCGCGGTGTCGGACTTGAGGTCCTCGGTGGTGGTCCTGATCGGTTTGACCGCGACGTAGACCTGCGGGGCCTCCGGTGACTTATAGACCGCTTCCAGCCCGCTCCAGTCGCTCTCGATCAGTTCGACGGCGTCGTCAATGTCTTCGGCCTTGTCGTCCAGCGCCTTGGCGTGGGTGCGCAGCAGTTCCGCGTCGGGCCGCTGCGGGTATTCCTCGGCGTAGGGATCCCAGGCCGTCATTGCTTCCCCTTATTCGGTGCGTGAGACTTGATGTTTGTGAAAGTGGCGGGACCGGTCGATCAGAGCGCCAGCGGAGAGGGTCCGTGCGGCCGGTGCGGCCGCGAGGCGTCTCCCTCCTCGGGCAGCGTCCCGATCAGGTTTTGGGCATCCGACGCCATCTGCGCGTCCCCCATGACGTAGGAATTCACCGCGTCCATGGTGCCCTGGAAGGTGGTCTGCAGCCGTCCGGCAACACTGTTCAGGCCCGGTTGGACGGTCTTCTCCGCCCAGCCGTTGAGCGCGTCCATCACCGGGCCGGACTTGGCGGCAGCGACGATATCGCTGACGGCGGTACCCAGGGCCGGGAAATCCTTCTCAAAGCTGTCGGCCCGCCCGCTGGCGGTGGTGACGATTGTTTGGACTTTGGTGGGTTCGATGTCCCAGCCGTCGAGTGCCACTGCTGTTTGCCTTTCGTGCCGGACCTTGGCGGACTGGTGCGATCTGGATGCTGCCGGTCTAGATGTTGGCGATCTTCGCGCCGGCCGTCTTGATGGTGTTGCCGGCGGTGCTCTTGGCATCCTCCAGCAGCTTGTGCACGTCCGCCATGATGCCCGCGAACGCGAAGCCCGCGTCTGCCCAGGCCTGCTCCACCCGGTCGTACTGCTCTGCGATGTCGGTGGCCTGGAACTTGGCCTGCAGGTCCGCGGCGTCTTTCTTGCGGGTTTCCACCAGCGCGTTAAGCTTCTTCTTCACCCGGTCCAGGTTGTCCTGGGCCTGCGATGCTCCGCCGTCGGAGAAGGCGAATGAATTCTGGTCTGCCATAATGTTTCCTTCCTCATGCCCGGCCTCGGCCGGAAAAAGATCGTCTGTGGGTCATTGCCGCTTGAGGGGCGGGAGCCTGCCTGCTTCCGGTGCAGGCTAGCCGCGGTTGCGGAAGACGGCGTCGTCCCAGGCCGCCTTGCCCTCGGTGGCATCGGCGTCGTCGGCCTGCTGCTGCTCGCCCAACTGCATGGTGGTGTTGACCTCGGACTGGCCCTGCTGAATGGAAACCAGCGATTTCTGCAGCCCGGACGCCACCATGTTCGCCCGGCCCATGATGCCCTTGAACTTCTCCCAAAAGTCGCCGGCGGTGTTGCCGCGCATGGGCTCGGGAACTGCCTCAAGCTCCTTCATCAGCGCCTGGAGTTCGGTATCGGCCGCCGCGCTGGCCTTCCCGGCGTCGACAAACGCGCTCTTTTCCATCTTGATGAACTGGTTGCCGCTCATTGCTCCACCTCCGTGCCCCGTCACGGGGCTGTAGCTGCCGCTTCCGCCGGCGGACGCCTGCTGCGTCCGCGGTGCGCCGGGTTGCCGCCCGGCCGGTTGTCTTCGAGCGGTTCCCCGCCTTTACCATAGAACGCGCTGGCTCGCACCGCGTCAATCGACGTTAATGGGTACATCTCCCCATCCTGAGCGGGACACGCGGGAATTTATCCATCGTTTGGAGCGATAAGCTCGGTAGGCGACGCACCGCTTGGGAGGAGAGATGTGGCTCACGATTACGACAACCAGCTCATTGAGTCAGTGGCTGTCCGGCGTGCCCGGCTGACCACGGCGCTGCTGTACGGCGCGAACCCGCTCCAGCGGCGCTGGAAGTCCAGCGTGCGCACCTTCTTCTTCAGCATCGCCATGGCGGCTGTCATCGCAGCCGTCTGCGTGGGCTATTCGTTCGTGACCAACCTGCTGGAAGACCTGCGGCAGGAACGGCAGCAGCGGACGCAGTCCGCCGTCGTCCTCCACCTCGGCGGCCATCCGGCGGACGACGACGGCGCCCGCCTGCCGCCCGTCCCCCACCGAGGAGCCGCTTGAGCATGGCCGAAACCTTTACCCGCGTGACCGTGGCCGGGCCGCAGCGCCATGTGGACGTCCTGCTCCCGTCGCAAACGCCCGTCGGCCTGCTGCTGCCGCAGGTCCTGGACCTGCTCGATGACCAGCCGGCCGCCGCCGTCGCCGTGAAAACGCTGATCACCCCCGCCGGCGATCCGGTCCGCGAGGACGCGTCGCTGACCGACGCGGGCATTGCCGACGGCGCCATGCTCCGGCTGGTGAATGTCTCCGAGGCCCCGCCTGCACCGGTGGTGTACGACATCACCGACGCCGTGGTGGAACAGACCGAGGACATCGGCGGCCGCTGGACCGAGCGGGTCCGCCGCGGGACGGGCGCCGTCTTCGCCGCCGTCGGACTGTACCTGGGCGTGCACCTGCTGCTCGAGGGCGCCGCCACCGCCATGG
>NZ_JBNHGF010000315.1:0-3218 GCF_059091005.1 Arthrobacter sp. Y3223164 | reverse complement strand
AGGCCCGGGGAAGGCGCAAGGGCGGCCGGCACCGCTGTCCGGCGGCGCCCCAGCATGCCGCGAAGGCCCGGCCATCCCACCGCCAAGGCGGCCACCGCTAGCAGGATGATGAGGGCGGGCATCCATTCGGCAGTCATGTTGGTCATAGACTATCCAGCCCCGCCGCTTTGGCCCATTGAGGCCCGCTACCGGCTGCGGCGGGCGCGGAGCGAGGCCGGAAGGCCTTTTTCGGTACCCTTAGCAGGTGATCGATGTAAACGAACTCCGCGCCAATCCAGAGATTTTCCGTGCCTCCCAGCGCGCCCGGGGCGCCGACGAGTCGGTGGTCGATGCCGTGATCGCCGCCGATACGGCCCGCCGGGAAGCGATCAACCGTTACGAGGGACTGCGCGCCGAACAGAATCTCTTCGGCAAAAAGGTGGCCCAGGCCACGGGCGGGGAGAAGGCAGAGCTCCTGGCCCAGGTCAAGGAGTTGGCAGCATCGGTCAAGGAAGCCCAGGCCGCGTCGGATGCCGCCCGGAACCAGCAGGAATCGCTGCTGCGCAGCATCCCCAACCGGATCGAAGACGGCGTTCCCGCCGGCGGCGAGGACGACTTCACGGTGCTCAAGACGGTCGGCGAGCCCCGGGACTTCGCCCGGGACGGGTTCGAGCCGAAGGACCACCTGGCCATCGGCGAGCTGATCGGTGCCATCGACATGGAACGCGGGGCCAAGGTTTCGGGCTCCCGCTTCTACTTCCTCAAGGGCGTGGGCGCCCGGCTGGAGATTGCCCTGATGAACATGGCGCTGGACCAGGCCGTGTCCAACGGCTTCATCCCCATGATCACCCCCACCCTGGTCCGCCCCGAAACCATGCAGGGGACCGGCTTCGATGTGGAGCACGACGACGAGATCTACCGGCTGGAACGGGACAACCTGTACCTCACGGGCACCTCGGAGGTGGCGCTCGCGGGCTACCACGCGGACGAGATCCTGGACCTGTCCGCCGGGCCGACGCGCTACGCCGGCTGGAGCTCCTGCTACCGCCGTGAGGCCGGGGCCGCCGGCAAGGACACCCGGGGCATCATCCGCGTGCACCAGTTCAACAAACTGGAAATGTTCATCTACTGCCAGATCGAGGAGGCCGCCGACGAGCACGCCCGCCTGCTCGCCTGGGAAGAAGAAATGCTGGCCAAGGTGGAACTGCCCTACCGGGTGATCGACACCGCTGCGGGAGACCTGGGCATGAGCGCGGCCCGCAAGTTCGACTGCGAAGCCTGGGTGCCCACCCAGGAGGCCTACCGGGAGCTGACGTCCACCTCCAACTGCACGACCTTCCAGGCCCGCCGGTTGAACATCCGTGAACGCCAGGCTTCGGCGGACGGCGAAAAGAAGGGCACGAGGGCGGTGGCCACCCTGAACGGGACCCTTGCCACCACGCGCTGGATCGTCGCCATCCTCGAGCACCACCAGAACGCCGACGGCTCCGTGAATGTGCCTGCCGCGCTGCGGCCCTACCTGGGCGGCATGGACGTCCTTCCGGTGCTCTCCTAGCGCGCCGTTCCGCCCCGCCGGCGGCACTGCGGTGCCGTCGCGGCGGGGCCGCGTTCACCGGCACTTCATTCGCCCGTAGAAAATTTCCTACCCGCGTGTCTGCCCCCCATGTTTGACTAGGGACATGACAACTACAGCTGACAAGGCTAACGCTGGCATCGACGACCAGCGGATTGCTACGAAAGATATGACAAACAATAAAAACGAAGCCCGGCGCCACAACTTCGTGGAGAACGGGTCCCGCAAACTCGTGGCGCTGGATGTGGACGGCACCCTGGTCAACCACGACGGCCACATGAGCGATGCCGTGCGCGAAGCAGCGCGCGCCGTCGTCGACGCCGGCCACGAGGTGGTCGTCTCCACCGGACGGTCCCTGAATGCAACGCTGCCGATCATCCAACTGATCGGCGTCACCAAGGGGTACGCCGTCTGCTCCAACGGCGGTGTCACCCTTCGGATCGACACGTCGCTGGAGGACGGCTACGAGGTGATCGACCGGGTGACGTTCAACCCCGGACCGGCCCTGCGGGTGATGCGGTCCAAGCTGCCCACCGCCAAGTTTGCGCTCGAGGACGAAGAGGGCAATTTCCTGGCCACGGAGCGCTTCCAGGACGCCAGCTTCGGCATCGAGGCCAAGGGCGTCGACTTCGAGGCGCTGCTGGAGTCCACGGCCGTGCGCGTGGTGGTCTCCAGCGCCGAAAACACTCCCGAGGAGTTCAAGGAAGCCATCGACACGGCGGGGCTCAAGGGCGTGACGTACTCGGTGGGCTGGACCGCGTGGCTGGACATCGCGGCCAACGGCGTGACCAAGGCCAGCGCGCTGGAATCCCTGCGCCGGAAGCTGGACGTCGAGCCGTCGCATACCGTCGCCATGGGCGATGGCCGCAACGACATCGAAATGCTGGACTGGGCCGCCCGGGGCGTCGCGATGGGACAGGCGCCCGAGGAGGTCCTGGCCGTCGCCCACGAGGTCACGGGAACCGTCGAGGAAGACGGGGCAGCAGTCGTGCTGCGCAGCCTGCTGGACTGAGGCGTGCCCGGCTGATCCACCCGGAGGAGGTGCCCGGGTGAATCCCGGGCACACCTGTTGCCGCCGGCTGCCTCGATAGTGGGGGCTGCGGTTCTCAGGCTCCGCTGATCCCGAAGAGGCCGATGACCAGTGCCATGACCAGGAACGTCACGAGTTCGTGCACGATGTTCAGGACGGTCAGTCCGACCGGCCGGCCCTCGAAGGCATCGTGCGTGGCGAAGCGGGCGGCGGTGAAGCCGGCCCAGAGGATGATGGCGGTCAGCACCGTGTTCCACAGGAAGTTGCCGCCGTAGAAATCCTGCGCGATGGCCGCCGAACCCGCCAGCACCCACGCGCTGATCAGGCTGACGATCACCGTGATGATGATCGGGCGTACGGCGCTTTTGCCGTCGCCGGGGCTGACGTTGGCGACCCTCATCCAGTAGTTGCCGAAGACCTTCGGCGTGTACCAGACAGATCCGACGATCAGGGTCGAAAGGGTGGCCACGATGACCGCCCAAATGTTGATCTCCGGAACCATATTGAACACTCCTTGTGTCGTTGACCCGCGGGCGGAGGCGGGCGCCGTCTCCCTCGGAGTCTAGACGCCGCCCGCCGGTATTGCCGTAGCTTCCGGGGCCGTCAGCGCGGCGGGGCGACGGCGGCCGGGGAGGC
>NZ_JBNHGF010000314.1:0-3221 GCF_059091005.1 Arthrobacter sp. Y3223164 | reverse complement strand
TCGTCGAAGGCCGCGGCGCCATCCTGGCCGATTTGCCTTTGCAGTTCGATTCCACTGGCTGATGTGCCAAGAAGGGTGGCGCGGCGATCCGCGGGGTTCGACCTGGTGGCCGGCTTCCTGGTCTCCGAGGGCGTCATCTGGTCGCCCGAACATCTCGTCTCGATGCGCTTCTGTGCCGGCGAGGACGAGGACGGGCGGCAGACCTTCAACGTGGTGGAGGCCCAGTTGGCGCCGGGGGTGGCGCTGCCGGATCCGCGGCTTGACCGGCAGGTGGTCACCAGCAGCGCGTGCGGCATCTGCGGCACCGCCTCGATCGACGCCGTGACGAAGCGCTCGCGCTTCCCGCTGCACCATGACGACGGCGGAGCCTCCCCGGGCGCGGACGGCACCGGTGCCGGCGGCGAAGTGCCGCTGGAGATTCTGCTGCAGTTGCCGGACCGGCTGCGCGAACGGCAGCAGGTGTTCGAGCGCACCGGCGGCGTCCACGCCGCCGGGCTATTCAGCGTCGCGGGCGAACTGCTCTGCCTGCGCGAAGACGTGGGCCGGCACAACGCGGTGGACAAGGTGGTGGGTTGGGCGCTGCGCGAGGGGCGGCTGCCGCTGCGCAACACGGTGCTGCAGGTCTCCGGGCGCGCCTCGTTCGAATTGGTCCAGAAGGCCTATCTCGCGGGGATCCCCGTCCTGTCGGCCGTGAGCGCGCCGTCCTCGCTCGCCGTCGAGCTGGCGGAAAAGGTGGGACTGACACTGGCCGGCTTCAGCCGCGGCCGCAGCATTAACGTGTACGCCCACCCGGGGCGGGTGGGCGCCGCCGTCGGGAATTTCGTGTGAGACGCGCCGGGTGAGTCGGGGAACCGGTGTGAGCCGGGATACATTAGGGGCATGACTCGTCCGGCACCCGTGAATGACATTGATGAAAGCACCCTGAAGGTCAAGGAACCGAAGAAGGTCGCCGCCGGTATTCCGGCGGTGAAGGTTGCGTTGGAGCGCGGCATCGAACAGGCCGGCGTCTCCCGCACCGCCCGGTCGCTGCTGCGGATCAACCAGCGCGGGGGCTTCGACTGCCCGGGGTGCGCCTGGCCCGAATCCATCACCGGTCCGCGCAAGCCGGCCGAGTTCTGCGAAAACGGCGCCAAGGCGGTGGCAGAGGAGAACACGAAGCGCACCGTCACGCCCGAGTTCTGGGCGCGCCACTCCATCGAAGAGCTCTCGACGAAGACCGAGTACTGGCTGGGCCAGCAGGGCCGGATCACCGAGCCGGTCATCATCCGCGAGGGGGAGACGCACTATTCGCCGATCTCGTGGGCGGACGCGTTCAGCCTGATTGGCGAACGCATCAGGGCCACGACGCCGGACCGCTGCGTGTTCTACACCTCGGGCCGGACCGCCAACGAGACCGCGTTCATGTACCAGCTGTTCGCACGCTCGCTGGGCACCAACAACCTGCCGGACTGCTCCAACATGTGCCACGAATCCTCCGGCAGCGCCCTGAACCCGACCATCGGCATCGGCAAGGGCACCGTGTCGCTGGAGGACATCCACCACTCCGAACTGATCTTCGTGGTCGGCCAGAACCCCGGGACCAACCACCCGCGCATGCTCTCCGCGCTCAAGGAGTGCAAGGACAACGGCGGCACTATCGTGGCAGTGAACCCGCTGCCCGAAACCGGCCTGATGGCGTTCAAGGACCCGCAGTCGGTGGACGGGCTGCTGCGCGGCGGCACCGCGCTGGCCGACGAATTCCTGCAGATCAAGGTGGGCGGGGACCTCGCCCTCTTCCAGGCGCTGGGACACCTGCTGCTCGAAGAAGAAGGCCGCGCCCCGGGCACCGTCGTGGACAAAGCGTTCATCGACGCGAACACCGAAGGTTTCGAGGAGTACGTCGAAGCCCGCCGGCACGTCGACTGGACCGAAACCGAGAAGGCCACCGGGCTGTCGCGGCTGGAGATCGCCAAGGTCGCCGGGCTGCTGGCCAAGTCCAAGGCCACCATCATCTGCTGGGCGCTGGGTTTGACCCAGCAGCCGCACTCGGTCGATACCCTGCGCGAGATCGTGAACCTGCTGCTGCTCCAGGGCAACTTCGGCAAGCCCGGCGCAGGTGCCTGCCCGGTCCGCGGCCACTCCAACGTCCAGGGCGACCGCACCATGGGCATCTGGGAGAAGCCCAAGGAGTGGCTGCTGGCGGCGCTGGACAAGGAGTTCGGCATCACCTCGCCGCGCGAGCACGGCGTCGATTCCACCGAGGCGATCGACCGCTTCCACGAGGACAAGGTCGACGTCTTCGTCTCCATGGGCGGCAACTTCGCGCTGGCGAACTCGGAGACCGAGCTGCTCGAGAGCGGGATGAAGAAGGCCGGCCTGACCGTGCATGTCTCCACCAAACCCAACCGCTCCCACGTGGTGCACGGGAAGACGTCGCTGATCCTGCCGACGCTGGGCCGCACCGACCGGGACGACAAGCACCCGAAGGGTGCGCAGTTCCTCTCGGTGGAAGACTCCATGTCCGTCGTCCGGTCCACCCAGGGCCGGCTGGAGCCGGTCAGCGAGCACCTGCTGGCCGAACCGGTGATCATCGCGCGGATGGCCCAGGCCACCTTCGGCGACGACCACCCGGTGGATTGGCGGGCGATGGCCGAGGACTACGACGTGATCCGGGACCACATCTCCCGCGTGCTGCCGGGGTTCGAGGACTTCAACACCCGGATCCGGAACAAGAGCGGCTTTGTGCTGCCGAACCCGCCGCGCGACACGCGCTCCTTCGCCACCGACATCGGCAAGGCGCGGTTCACGGTCAGCCCGCTGGAGTACCTGGAGGCGCCCGAGGGACACCTGATCCTGCAGACCATCCGCAGCCACGACCAGTACAACACCACGTTCTACGGCCTGGACGACCGCTACCGGGGCATCTCCAACGGACGGCGGGTCATCCTGGTGCACCCCGATGACCTGGCCGAACTGGGCTTCGCCGACCGCGACCTGGTGGACGTGATCAGCACGTTCAAGGGCACCGAGCGCCGCGCGGACGAGTTCCGCCTGGTGTCCTACCCGACGGCGCGGGGCTGTGCGGCCGCCTACTTCCCGGAGGCCAACGCCCTGGTGCACCGGGACCTGGTGGCACGGGAGTCCAACACGCCGGGCTTTAAGGCGATGACGGTCCGCTTCGTCCCGCACGAGGAGAAGCAGCTCAGCTGACGCCGGGCGTGGCCGGGCGGGCCGGGGGCGGC
>NZ_JBNHGF010000313.1:0-3230 GCF_059091005.1 Arthrobacter sp. Y3223164 | reverse complement strand
CGGCCTCCGAGCGTGCGCTTTCGTTGCGCCGGCCGCCGCGGTTCCAGCCCTGGCCGCGCCGGGTCCGCCTGGCACGCTGTCCAATACCGGAGACCACGGCGAAACCGACCCAGATGAACCACCAGGGGAAACCGTCGGCAAAGAATTCGTTCATGGCTCACCTCGCACATCCATCGTCCCATGGCGGGTGATGCCAGTCACGATAGTTTCACGAGACTGCGGGAGAACGGTTTGGGCCCGCGTGGTGCTGCCAGTATCCATCTCCCCGCTGAGAGCGGCCTATAACGTCGAGAACGCTGTATATCGTCGAAACCGGCCGATAAAGCCGCACGCCGGGACGATAAAGGCCGCTTTCGCGACGCCCGTGCAACTACCCCGCTGGGGGCCCCGGCGTCGGCGCGGTTATGCCGCGTCGGCACACGTTCCGCCCCTCGCGCGGCTACGGCTGCCCGGGGCCGTTGGCGCGGCGGTGGCCGACCCGGTAGTCGCTGCCGTCCGGCTCGCGGTCCAGGAAGCCGTCATCGACCAGGGCACGGCGGAGCATCGGCACATCGGAGGTGAACGCGGCCAGCCGGGCGTTCAGGTCCTTCTCAGCCATGACCTCGCCTCCGGCGATGACGCGGTCGCGGATGTAGCCCAGCAGTTCCAGCCGGTCCGAGGCGCGGGACGGCAGCACCACCAGCCCGCCGGTGAGAAACCTTTCCGGCCCGGCCGGCCCGGGTTTCCGGGCCGCGGCCAGCGCGGCCTTGAAGACGCGCGACTCGACGGCGAGGGCCCCGCCGTCGTCCGTCACCAGGCCGGAGGCAACCAGCTTCTGCCGTTCCTTGAGGGTCATCTCCGGCTGTTGGCCCAGCACCAGGGCGGCATAGAGCCCGCGCAGCCGCTCGCTGGCCAGGGCGGAGAGCAACTGCTGCCAGCTGGCGGCGGGCCCTGGCCGCTCCCCCGTCATGCCGTGCCGGTTTCCAGCAGCCGGCGGAAACCGTCCTCATCCAGCACTGTCAGGCCCAGGGACTCGGCCTT
Source organism: Arthrobacter sp. Y3223164 (assembly GCF_059091005.1). Lineage (NCBI taxonomy): Bacteria > Bacillati > Actinomycetota > Actinomycetes > Micrococcales > Micrococcaceae > Arthrobacter > Arthrobacter sp. Y3223164. Next base: position 2,210 of record NZ_JBNHGF010000313.1, on the reverse strand, counting down.
GTCCAGCTTGGTCCCCGCGTTCTCGCCGGCCACCACATAGCTGGTGTTCTTCGAGACGGAGCCCGAGGCCTTGCCGCCGCGGATGATGATCGCTTCCTTGGCCTCGTCACGGCTAAAGTTCGGCAGCGTACCCGTCACCACCACGGTCAGCCCCTCCAGGGTGCGGGGCATGCTCTCGTCCACCTCGTCGGCCATCCGCACGCCGGCGGCGGCCCAGGCGTCGACAATCCCGGCATGCCAGTCCTCGGCGAACCACTCTTTCAGCGCCGCCGCGATGGTGGGACCGACGCCGTCGACGTGCGCCAACTGGTCCTCGCTGGCGGCCCGGATGGCGTCCATCGAGCCGAAGGCCGTGGCCAGGGCGCGGGAAGCGGTGGGACCCACGTGCCGGATGGACAAAGCCACCAGGACGCGCCAGAGCGGCTGGGTCTTGGCCTTCTCCAGCTCCTCGAAGAGCTTCCTGGTGTTGGCCGTGGGAACCGAGGGCTTCTTGGCGGTGCCCTTGGTGTAGAAGTAGGGCACCAGCTCGATCTCGCCGGTGGGCACCCCCTTATCCTTTTTCTCGCGCCGGATCCGCACGTCGGCCAGGTCCTCGGGCCTGAGGCTGAAAATCCCGGCCTCGTTGGTGAGCGGAGGCTGTTCGGGTTCGGCCGGCCGGGTCAGCGCGAACGCCGCCTCGTAGCCCAGCGCTTCGATGTCGAAGGCGCCGCGGCCGGCCAGATGGGCCACCCGCTCGGTCAGCTGCGCCGGGCAGGACTTGGCATTCGGGCAGCGCAGGTCGACGTCGCCCTCCTTGCCGGGAGCCAGCGGGGTGCCGCACGAGGGGCAGTCGGTGGGCATCACGAACTCGCGCACCGGCGGATCCTGCGCATCCCGCAGCGCCAGCACCGGGCCCACGATCTCCGGGATGACGTCGCCGGCCTTGCGCAGCACCACGACGTCGCCGATCTTCACGCCCTTGGCCTTGACCACGTCCTGGTTGTGCAGCGTGGCCATCTCCACGGTGGAACCGGCCACCTTCACCGGCTCCATCACCCCGTACGGCGTCACCCGGCCGGTGCGGCCCACGTTCACCCGGATGTCCAGGAGCTTGGTGTGGACCTCTTCCGGCGGATACTTATAGGCCACGGACCAGCGCGGCACCCGCGAGGTGTGGCCCAGCGCGCGCTGCAGGCCGAAGTCGTCCACTTTGACCACGATGCCGTCGATTTCGTGCAGCAGGTCGTGGCGGTGCTCGCCGTAGTGCTCGATGAACTCCAGGATCTCTTCGTAGCTGTCCACGACCTTGAAGTAGGGGCTGGTGGGCAGCCCCCATTCCTGCAGCAGGGCGTAGGTCTCCGATTGGCTCTCGGCCTCGAGCCCTTCCCGGGCGCCGATCCCGTGGACGAACATATGCAGCGGCCGCTCGGCCGTCACCTTCGGGTCCTTCTGCCGCAGCGAGCCGGCCGCCGAGTTCCGCGGGTTCGCGAACGGCGCCTTGCCGGCCTCCACCATCCGCTCGTTCAGGGCCAGGAAGTCCTTGGTGGGGATGAAGATTTCGCCGCGGATCTCCACCTCGGCCGGGATGTTGCTGCCGGAGAGCCGGCGCGGGATGTCCGCGATGGTCAGGGCGTTGTGGGTGATGTCCTCGCCGGTCGTGCCGTCCCCGCGGGTTGCGGCGCGGATGAGTTCACCGTTGCGGTAGAGCAGGTTGACGGCCAGGCCGTCGATCTTCACTTCACTGAGCCAGCGCAGCTTCCTGCCGTTGCCCAGGTTGGCCACCGACGCCGTGGCGCGGTCCACCCAGGCCTTCAGTTCGTCCAGCGAAAAGACGTCCTCCAGCGAGTACATCCGCTGCAGGTGTTCCACCGGGGCGAAGGCGGCCGAGACCTCGCCGCCGACTTCCTGCGTGGGCGAGTCGTTGGCCACCAACTCCGGGTGCAGGGCCTCGATTTCCTCCAGCCGCCGGTACAGCCCGTCGAATTCGGCGTCCGAGACCAGCGGGGCGTCCTCGTTGTAGTACGCGTAGCGGTACTTGCGGACGTCCTCGGTCAACTGCTCGTACTCGTGGCGGATTTCGTCGCTGGGAATCCCGCTGGCAGGTGTTTCGACTGTGCTCACCTGACTATCTTGCCCGAGAAGCGCGGTTCAGGCGACGACGGCGGTGCTCGCGTGCCCCGGGCGGACCGGCGGCCGCTCAGTCTTCGGCGTCCGGCCGTTCGTCGAGCAGC
>NZ_JBNHGF010000312.1:0-3235 GCF_059091005.1 Arthrobacter sp. Y3223164 | reverse complement strand
CGGCCCCGGTGCGCGCGCTGGGCGTGCACCGGGGCCGGCGGGACGGTCGCTGTGGACCGGGAAGGCTGTTGCCTAGTTGACGCGGATGGCTACGTAGCCGGATCCGACGTCCGCGCTGGCCAGTGCCGTGGTGTAACCGGTCCAGCCGCCGTGGATGGCCTGGCCGTTGCCCACGTAGATGGCGATGTGCGCAACACCTGCTCCGCCGTCGGAGTAGTAGAGCAGATCGCCCGGCTGCGGGGTGGAAACCTGGGTGCCGTAGCTGAAGAACTGTGCGGGTGCGAGGTCCCCCACCGAGAAACCGGCGGCGCGCAGGGCCTTCTCCACCATGGCGGTGCAGTCCTGCGAGATGCCGATCTGGCCGTACGCGGAGGACACCAGCGTGGAGGCCACGCCGCTGGCGGAAGCTTCGGCCTTCGCCGGGGCTGCCTTGGCTGCGGGAACGGCGGCGGCTGCCTTGACCTCGACCGCGGGAGCGGCGGCCTGGACGGCGCCCTGTGCGGTGTCTGCGGCCTCCTCGACGACCGGGGCCACTTCCTCGGCCACGGCTTCGACGACAGGCTCGGGCTCCGGGGCCGGAGTGGACTTGATGGCGGGACGCGAGAAAGTCAGCTCCACGGCACTCGAAGCCTGGACGGTGTCCACCTGCACGCGGCTGGGTACGGACACGGTGGATGCGGTGCGTTCGATGGAGGTTGACTGCGCGGGAACCGCGGCGGTCAGGGCCAGTCCGGACGCGGCAGCGATCACGGCTGCCGAGCGACCCATGGATCCGGCATTGGACGAGACGGCTTTGGAAATCGTCTCCAGCGGGTTGGTGCGGACGGAAACGGCGCGGTGGCGCCCCGTAGCGGTGTCATTGAACACGTTAAAGGCCTCTCCCAATGCCTGCGAGGTGAGCTGTCGGATTCGGATGGGAGTGCATCCGGCCGCAGCCCTCCCCGGCAATGCCTGAGAGTGCTGGCGACTTAACCCCAAGGGTTCCTGTACGGAACCCGAATTTGGTTCCCCCGCCTCTGCCCGCGAAGTTTTTTGCGAACGGACTCCGGACGGTGGCAGAGCTCGGCAATCCACCCGGAGGTCCCAGCCGTTTGGCAACTGGCACGCGTTAGAGCGTATACGATCAATCACGCATTGTCACATTCTGATCACGGCGTGGTGATGTTTTGATTACGACAGCCCTCGGAGCCCTGCTTCCTGACGGTTCCGGGACGGGGCTGGTACGAAAGGTGCACCGTGCGTTTCGGGGCTGCGCACACGTTCCAAGCGCCGTTGTCGCGCGGGTCTTCCGAACGGGTCATCCGCGCCCGTTTCCGAGCAGAGGTTCCGCGCGGCTCCGGACCCGACTTCGCGCACGGGTCTTCCGCGCGCCGACCGGACCCCTTCTTCGCGCCACTCCTGGGCAGGTCTGCCGCGCGCTGTGTCCGCGCGCCGCTCCGGACCCGTCTTCGCGCGCCGGTTCCGTGCCGTCTTCGCGCGCCGCACCCGCGCCCCGTTTCCACCCAGGTCCTCCGCACGCCGTTTTTAACGCCCGCAGCGCGCCCCGAAGGACGCGCCGCGAGAAGGCCGTGACAGGAAGTGCTTAGCCCGCCGGACGGATGAAGACCGGGCCGGAGCCGATGTAGGCGCTGCCCAAGACAGTGCTGTAGCCCGCCCACCCGCCGTGGACCGCCTGGCCGTTGCCGACGTAGATGGCCACGTGGGCCACGCCGGCACCGCCGTTGGCGTAGTAGATGATGTCGCCGGGCTGCGGGGTGGCCACCTGTGTGCCGTAGGCAAAGAACTGCGCCGGGGCGAGGTCGCCCACCGCGAAGCCTGCCGCGCGCAGGGCGTTCTCGACCAGGGCCGTGCAGTCCTGGGCGACCCCGATCTGTCCGTAGGCGGCCGCGACGATGGCGCCGGCGGCTCCGCTGGCGGCAGCCTCGCCGGCCTTCTTGACGGTCTTGGTTTCGTTCGACCCGGCGTCGTTGCCGGTCGTGGGGTTGATCTCGTTGGAGACGGCCTGGACAACCGGCTCCGGTGCGGGGGTTGAGGTGATCCCCGCGCGTTCGAAGGTCAGCTTCACGGCTGCGGAGGCCTGCACGGCCTCCACCTGCACGCGGGCCGGGGCCTCGACCCCTCGGTCAGCGCTGACAGCCTGGGCCGGGATGGTACCGGTCAGAACCAAGCCGGTAGCGGCGGCGATCACCGCACCCTGACGTCCCATGGTTCCCGCATTCGCGGACACAGCCTTGGAAATCGTCTCAAGCGGGCTCGTGCGGACGGGGGTCGCACGATGGCGGCCCGCAGTAATGCTCTTGGACACGGTCTGTACCTCTCCCAAATGCCTGCGAAGTGAGCTGTCGGGTTCGGATGGGAGTTCATCCGGCCGGTCGGCTGCGGGCTGGTGGCCCAGGCCTGATCGGCTTTACCCCAAGGACACCGTGCGATGTCCGGGAAGTGGTTCCCCCGCCTCTGCCATGCGATTCGGTGCGAACGAACTTCGGGCGACGGCAGAGTTCGGCATTCCGCCCGAAGGTGCCAGCCTGTTGACGACTGGCACGGGTGAAACCTTATAACAGTTTGCGGGATGTGTCACGTTCCGATTACGGCGTGTTCATCACAGCCAGCCGGTGGGGTCCACCAGCTTGTCGTTGACCATCACTTCGAAGTGGAGGTGGCAGCCGGTTGAGGCGCCGGTGGTGCCGCTCTGGCCCACCATCTCCCCGCGCTGCACGGTGGCACCGACGGACGTGTCAATGGTGCTCAGGTGGTTGTAGGTGGTCTTCAGGCCGTTGCCGTGGTCCACCACGATCCGGTTACCGCCGCCGCCGACCTGGAAGCCCGCCTCGATGACGGTTCCGCCGGCCGCTGCGTGGACCGGGGTGCCGCAGGCTGCTCCATAGTCCTGGCCGGTGTGCAGCTCCCCGGCGTAGCCGGTGATGGGGCTGACGCGGTAGCCGAACGGCGACGTCATGGTCAGCTCGTCCATCGGCTGCGAGAGGGAGCCTTCGCTGCTGACGACCTTGGCATTGCTGCCCGAGGCGACCATGACCTGCTTCAGCTTCGTGTCCGGGTCGAATTTGCTGGTCAGGCCGGCACGCTCGAACGTCAGCCGGGCTTCGGTGGCGGCGGAGATGCTGCTGGCGGCCGGGGCATCCTGCGGGGCGTCGGCGGTGGCGCCGGCCGTCGTCGGCAGCATCACGGTCAGTGCCATCCCGGAGGCGGCTGCAACGATCGCTGTCTTATGCCCGAC
>NZ_JBNHGF010000311.1:0-3245 GCF_059091005.1 Arthrobacter sp. Y3223164 | reverse complement strand
GGAGGCGGCCCGGGAGCTCGGCGCCCACGTGTGGGCCGACGGCGGGGTCCGCTATCCGCGGGATGTCGCCCTGGCGCTGGCGGCCGGGGCCAGCCAGGTGATGATCGGTTCCTGGTTCGCCGGAACGCACGAAAGCCCGGGAGACCTGCTCACGGACAGCAACGGCCGCAAGTACAAGGAAAGCTTTGGCATGGCGTCGGCCCGCGCCGTCCAAAACCGGACCCGGCGGGAGGACGCCTTTGAACGGGCCCGCAAGGCGCTCTTCGAAGAAGGCATTTCGTCCTCCAAGATGTACCTGGACCCGCTGCGCCCCGGCGTCGAGGACCTGCTGGACGGGATCACCGCCGGCCTGCGCAGCTCGCTGACCTACGCCGGCGCACAGAACCTGGTGCAGTTCCGCGAACGCGCCATCGTGGGCGTGCAGTCGGCCGCCGGTTACGAGGAAGGCCGTCCGCTGCCGGAGAGCTGGTAGGACTGCCGCCGGTACGCCGGCGGCAGAACGGCCGCCTGGGACTGCCCCCGGCGTAACCCCGCCTGCTACGCTATTGCCCATAATGGACAGCTATTCTAGGAGCCGGTCCGTGACGCACCCCGCAGGGCAGGCAGCATGCCGGACCGCGGGAGCACAGGCAGCCCAGCAGGGCGCCGCGTGCGAGGCGTCACCCAGCACCGGCAAATCCCGTGCACGCGCCCGTCACACACTTGCCGCCCGCGCGGCCGGTCAGGAGCCTCCTAGTCCGGGCTCGGACGACCCCCCTCCGTTTCCCTCCGACCGCCTGAAGTTTGGGGCGGTGGCGCACTAAATGGAATGGATCCAAATCACCGCCGGCATGCTGCTGATCCTCGGCACCGGCTTTTTTGTCGCCGTGGAATTCGCTCTGGTGGCCCTTGACCAGCCCACCGTGCAGCGCGCCATCGACAACGGCGACCGCGGTGCAGTGCCGCTGATGAAATGCCTGAAGTCCCTCTCCACGCAACTTTCCAGCTGCCAGCTCGGCATCACCCTCACCACGCTGCTGACCGGTTTCCTGATGGAACCGGCCATCAGTTCGCTGCTGCGTCCGCCGCTGACCGCGCTGGGCCTGGCCGAGGCCGTCATCCAGCCGGTGGGCGCGGTGATCGCCATGGTGATCGCCACCCTCCTGTCCATGCTGCTGGGCGAACTCGTGCCGAAGAACGCGTCCATCGCCTTGCCCATGGCGGTCGGCAAGCTGGTGGCCCGGCCGCAACTGATCTTCACCGCGGTGTTCAAGCCGTTCGTGCTGCTGCTCAACGGCTTCGCCAACAAGGTGCTGCACCTGTTCGGGCTGGAGGCCAAAGAAGAGCTGTCCGGCGCCCGCACGCCCTCCGAGCTGGCATCGCTGGTACGCCGCTCCGCGGAAATGGGCACCCTGGATGCCGGGACCGCGAACTTCCTCGCCAAGACCTTGTCTTTCTCCGGCAGGACCGCGGCGGACGTGATGACGCCGCGCATCCGGGTGGAGTTCATCGACGCGGACCAGACCGTTGCCGACCTCATCGCCGCGGCCCGCCGCACCGGCTACTCCCGGTTCCCGGTGCTCGGCGATTCCCCCGACGACGTCCGCGGCGTCGCGCACATCAAGAAGGCGATCGGGGTGCCGCGCAAGAAGCGTCCGCACCTGCCCGTGGGCGCCATCATGGCCGACGTGCTGCGGGTGCCCGAGACGGTGCACCTGGATTCGCTGCTGTCGGAGCTGCGGGCCGCAAACCTTCAGTTCGCCGTGGTGCTCGACGAGTACGGCGGCACCGCCGGCGTGGTGACGCTGGAGGACCTGGTGGAAGAGATCGTGGGCGAAGTCGCCGACGAGCACGACCGGGTGAAGCCCGGCGTGCTGCAGAGCGCCGCCGGAAACTGGTACTTCCCCGGCCTGATGCGTCCGGACGAGGTCAGCGAGCAAATCCCGCAGCTGACCGTGCCCGACGGGGCCAGCTACGAAACGGTCGGCGGCTTCATCATGGCGCAGCTGGGCAGGATTGCGGTGGTGGGGGACACCGTGGCCGTGGACGGGGGCGCGCTGGAAGTCGAGCGATTGGACGGACGGCGGGTGGACCGCGTCCGTTTCATCCCGAGTCCGGCAACCGGTGCGGTGCTGCCTGAGGCCGGCACCGCGGGCGGTGCGCTCTGATGGCCGCCATGGGAATTTTCTGGCTGGTGGTGCTGCTGTTCGCCAACGCGTTCTTCGTCGGCGCCGAATTCGCCGTCATGTCCGCCCGCCGCAGCCAGATCGAGCCGCTGGCCGACAGCGGCTCCAAGCGCGCCAAGACCACGCTCTGGGCCATGGAGCACGTCTCCCTGATGCTGGCCTGCGCGCAGCTGGGCATCACCGTGTGTTCGCTGCTGATCCTGAACGTGGCCGAGCCGGCGATCAAGGAACTGCTGTTGCTGCCGCTGGAGGGCTGGCTGGGCATTCCGCACGAGATCTCCTACGGCATTTCGTTCGCCGTGGCGCTGCTGCTGGTGACGTTCCTGCACGTGACCTTCGGCGAAATGGTGCCGAAGAACATGTCCGTGTCCATGGCAGACAAGGCCGCGCTGCTGCTGGCTCCGCCGCTGGTGGCGGTCTCCAAGGTAGTGCGGCCGGTGATCTCCACCCTGAACTGGACCGCGAACCACTTGCTGCGGGCCGTGCGGATCGAGCCGAAGGACGAGGTCTCTTCCACCTTCACGCTGGAGGAAGTCCAGTCCATTGTGCAGGAATCCACCAGGCACGGGCTGGTCGACGACGACGCCGGACTGATCTCCAGTTCGCTGGAGTTCTCTGCCGTGACCGCCGCCGCCGTGATGGTGCCGCTTGATGAACTGGTCACCATCGGCGTCGACACCACGCCGGAGCAGTTCGAGCGCGCGGTGGGGCGGACCGGGTTCTCCCGGTTTGCCGTGGCCGATGCCAACGACAACCTCACCGGGTACCTGCACCTCAAGGACGTGATGACCATCCCGGAGGACCGGCTCAACAAGACGATTCCGGTCACCAAGGTCCGCACCCTGGCCAACCTGGCGCTCGATGACGAAATTGAGGACGCGCTCGCCGTCATGCAGCGCACCGGCTCGCACCTTGCCCGCGTGCTGGGGTCCGACGGCACCACGCACGGCGTGCTGTTCCTCGAGGACGTGCTGGAAGTGCTGGTGGGCGAGATCCGCGACGAAACGCAGGCCCAGGGACTGCGCCGGACCGGCGAATAGCCCTCGCGTGGCGCGGGGCGGCAGGACCGTTCCGCGCCAC
>NZ_JBNHGF010000310.1:0-3250 GCF_059091005.1 Arthrobacter sp. Y3223164 | reverse complement strand
GCGGCAGCCTGGGCGCCGTCGTCGTGCACGTAGCCCGGAGCGTCGACCGAGATGAGGGGCTTGCCCACGTCCAGGGTGTCGCCGGCCGCGCCGTGCAGCACAGCGACGGTCCCCGCGAACGGACTGGGCACCTCCACCATGGACTTGGCGGTCTCCACTTCGGCGACCGGCTGGTCCACGCGGATCTCGTCGCCGACCTTGACCAGCCAGTTCACCAGCTCGGCCTCGGTCAGGCCCTCGCCGAGGTCGGGCAGTTTGAATACCTGTCGCGACATGGCTACGCGTCCTCCCACTGGAGTTCATCCACCGCGTCCAGGATGCGGTCCACGCTGGGCAGGTAGTGCCGCTCCAGCTTCGGCGCGGGATACGGAATATCGAAACCGGTCACGCGCAGCACCGGGGCGGCCAGCGAGTGGAAGCAGCGCTCCTGCACCCGCGCCACGATCTCGGAGGCGACGGACGCGAAGCCGGGGGCTTCGGCGACGACCACGGCGCGTCCGGTTTTCCGCACGGAGGCCATCACGGTTTCATCGTCGAACGGCACGATTGACCGGATATCAATGACCTCCAGCGAGCGCCCCTCCTCGGCGGCGGCCGCGGCGGCCTGCATGACGGTGGGCACGGACGGACCGTAGGTAATCAGCGTGGCGTCGGTTCCCTCGCGGGCGACGACTGCGCGGCCGATGCCGGACCCGGGGGCGGCGCCGGTTCCGGACCCGGATCCCTGCACGGTCTCCGACCCGGCCCACTGTGACTGCAGCGCTTCGAGGTCCAGCTGCTCCTTGGAGAAGTAGAGCTTCTTCGGCTCCAGGAACACCACGGGATCCGGGAAGCGGATGGCCTCGCGGAGCATGGTGTAGGCGTCCTCCACCGTGGCCGGCGCCACCACGGTCAGGCCCGGCGTGTGCGCGTAGTAGGACTCCGAGGAGTCGCAGTGGTGCTCCACTCCCCCGATCCCGCCGGCATACGGAATCCGGATCACCATCGGCAGCTTGACCCTGCCGCGGGTCCGGTTGGGCATCTTGGCCACGTGCGAGACCACCTGCTCGAACGCCGGGTAGGCGAACGCGTCGAACTGCATCTCCACCACCGGGCGGAGGCCGTTCATCGCCATGCCGATCGCCATGCCCATGATGCCGGATTCGGCCAGCGGGGTGTCGAAGCAGCGTTCCTCGCCGAACCGCTTGGTGAGGCCGTCGGTGATGCGGAAGACGCCGCCCAGCGGGCCCACGTCCTCACCGAAGACGACGACGGAGCGGTCGGCTTCCATCTCATCGGCCAGGGCCGTGTTCAGCGCCTTGGCGAACGTCATTGTTGTGCTCATGGGGTGTCCTTTTAGTCGGCGGCGGCGCTCAGGCCGACTCGCGCGAGAGCTCGTCGCGGAGCATGGCGGCCTGCTCGCGCAGCTGGCTGGTCTTTTCGGTGAAGACGAAGCGGAACAGGTCCTCCGGGTCCACATCGGTCTCGGCGTTGAGTCCGTCGCGCATCTGCGCGGCCACGGTTTCCGCCCGCTCGGCGATTTCCTTTTCGAGGGCCTCGTCCAGGAGGTGCAGTTCCTTGAGGTATGTCCGCAGGCGCACCAGCGGGTCCTTCGGCGCCCACTCGGCCACTTCGTCGTCGGTGCGGTAGCGGGTGGCGTCGTCGGCGTTGGTGTGCGACTGCATCCGGTACGTGTGTGCCTCGACCAGGGCGGGGCCGCCGCCGTCGCGGGCCCGGGTCACGGCCTTGCCGAGCACCGACAGCAACGCGGCGGTGTCGTTGCCGTCCACCCGCTCGCCCGGCATGCCGTAGCCGATGGCCTTGTGCGCCAGCGACGGCGCCACCGTTTGCTTGTTCAGCGGGACGGAGATGGCGTACTGGTTGTTCTGCACGAAGAACACGACCGGGAGGTGGAACACGGCGGCGAAGTTCAGCGCCTCGTGGAAGTCGCCCTCGCTGGTCGCCCCGTCACCGCAGAGCGCGACGACGACGGTGTCCTCGCCCTTGAGTTTGGCGGCGTGGGCGACGCCGACGGCGTGCAGCAGCTGGGTGGCCAGCGGCGTGGCCTGGATCGACACCTTGTGCTCGTAGGGATCGTAGCCGCCGTGCCAGTCGCCCTGCAGCAGGGTCAGGGTCTGCACCGGGTCGACGCCCTTGGCGATCACGGCGACGGTATCGCGGTACGTGGGGAACAGCCAGTCGTCCCGGCCCAGGCACAGGGCCGCCGCCACCTGGCAGGCCTCCTGCCCGTGCGATGAGGGGTAGACGGCCAGCCTGCCCTGGCGGACCAGTGCGTTGGCCTGGTCGTTGACGCGGCGGCCGACCACCAGTTCGCGGTAGGCGCCCAGCAGGACCTCGCCGTCGGGCAGCGGGTACTTGTCGTTGTGCACGTGTCGGCCGTCCGGGTCCACCAGCTGCACGGGCTGCCCGGAGGGCAGCATGTAGGCCTCCGCGGTGACCTGATCATCCATGCCGGGGCGGCCGGACGGGTCGGACATCGATCCCTCGATCGGGTTACCGGTTGAGATGGTCATGGTGTCTCCATTCGAATCCTGGTCGGCGGGCGCCGTTGCCTGCCGCCCCGCATGGCGCGGGCGGCCCTGGTGAAGAAACTGTGTAGCTTTAGTATGGATTCGGCTACTTTTCGTATCCACTTATGCGGGAAAACGTGGATTATCTGCTTGTCTGGCCGTAGTCTTGGAGACGAATTGTTAATGTGAGCTGGATAACCCCGCGAGGTGTAGACAGATGGCCAACGGTGCCGCCGCAAAGGTCCCGCAGCTGGATGAGATCGACCGCCGGATCCTGGCGGAGCTGACCCGGGACGGCCGGCTGTCCGTGACCGCGGTCGCCGAAAACGTGCACATCTCCCGCGCCCACGCATACTCGCGCATCGCCCGGCTGACCGAGGCGGGCGTGCTGACCAAGTTCACGGCGTTGGTGGACCCGATTAAGGCGGGACTGAAGGCATCCGCCTACGTGACCCTGAAGCTGCGCCAGCACTCCTGGCGCGAGTTGCGCGAAGCCCTGCGCGCCATTCCCGAGGTGCACCACATCGCCCTGGTCGGCGGGAACTTCGATGTCATCCTGCTGGTCCGTGCCGTGGACAACGTGGACCTGCGCCGGGTCATCTTTGACCAGATCCAGTCCATGCCCGGGATCCTCGACACCCAGACCTTCCTGGTATTCGAGGACCTCGACACCCGCTGAACCGGCCGGCGGGCCACCGGGACATGCCGCCGGCCCGCAGGTCCCGACGCCCTGCCGGCGC
>NZ_JBNHGF010000309.1:0-3255 GCF_059091005.1 Arthrobacter sp. Y3223164 | reverse complement strand
GGTGACGGCGAAGCCGTTGCGCCGCCAGGTCAGCCAGGACAGCCACCGCACCCGCCGCGGCGAGGTGACGAATCCGCCGTCGGAGGCGCCGGCGTCGTCCCTGTCCTTGCCCGCGATTCCGTCAAGGCCCGCCCCGAAGACGGTGAACGGGTCCTCGGTGCCCGGGTCCGGGAGCACCAGCGCAAGCATCTGCATCACTTCCTGCTGCGTGCCCACCGGCAGCAACGTGGTGCGGGCGCCCGCGTTTTCCGCGCTGAGGCCGTAGCCGGCCACGTTCACGCGCATCCGGTACCAGCCCTTGAGGCGCCACAGCGGCGACTGCATGATCTCCACGGCCTGCACCCGGCCGGGCGGGACGGTCTGCGCCCGGGTCTCCAGCAGACCGTAGCGGAGCCGGATGCCGTCCGGGGAGATGGCGGCGCGGAAGTTGTAGCCGGTGCTGAACGTGGACCAGTAGCCGGCCACCACGCCGAACGCCGCGGGGACCAGGAAGGCCGGGCCGAACGCGGCACCGAACACAAAGGTCGAGAGCCCGGCCGCGATCAGCATGATGAGCAGGAACAGCGTGGTTCCGGACAGCAGCGCCGCGCCGAGTATACGTCCGCCCGGGATGGCCAGGATCTGCTGTTCGGGGGCTTCGGCCACCGCTTCCTGGGGGTGCGCGGGATCGCCGCGCAGGCCGGCCGCCCGGGCCAGGATGGTGGCGCGCAGCTGCTGCGCCGACGCCAGCGGCAGGTAGGCGAGCCGCACGGCCGATTCTCCGGCGTCGGCCACTTCGAATTTAAGTTCGGCCAGGCCGAAGATCCGTGCCAGCAGCGGCTGGATGACGTCGATCGCCTGCACCCGGTCCAGCCGCGCCTGGCGGTGCTGGCGGAACAGGACGCCGGAGTTCACCCGGACATGGTCGTCGGTGACCTGGTACCGGGTGAACCACCAGGAGAGGAAGAATCCGCCCACCAGCAGCACCGCGACCACGACCATGACCAGCACGGTCCAGACGGCGCGGCCGCCGCTCAGTCCCCAGAACTCGTCGCCCCGGAACATGGCCTCGAACCAGTCCCGGCCGAAGAAGTAGGCGATCGCCGCCAGCGCAATCCAGCCGCGGACCAGCGGCGAAACGGGGTGAACCCGGTGCCAGGTGCCGGTGGCGTCCGGTGCCAGGGGCACCCCTTGGGAGGCCGGCACTACTTCGCCGGGCGCATCCGGCCCCTGCCCGGGCAGCGGGGCCTGCCCGTTGCTGCCGGGTACGGTCATAGCCCGGCCAGCCTTGCCTGCCCGCGGTCGGAGAGTTGTTCGCGCAGCCGGGCTCCTTCTGCCGCCGGCACCCCCGGAATGCCGGCGTTGGTCTGCGGGCTGGCGGTGTGCAGCTTCACCGAGCACAGGCCGAAGGCCCGCTCCAGCGGCCCCACGCCAACATCCACGTACTGCATCCGGCCGTAGGGGACCACCATGACGCGCTGGAAAAACAGTCCGCGCCGGATCAAAAGGTCCTCGTCGCGTTCGGCATACCCGATGGCCCTGACCTGGCGCGGGATCAAGAGCCCGGCCCAGACGCAGAGCGTGAGCGTGCCCAGGCTCAGCAGCCAGCCGAGCCACGCCGGGAAGCCGGGCCAGAGGCCGGTCAGCGCCAGGACGAGCGGGGTGGACAGCAGGGCGACGGCGACGACCGTGAAAATGGCCCAGCTGACCAGTCGTACGGTGACGTACTTGGGCGAGACCCGGATCCAGCTGATGCCGGCCGGATCGATCGCTTCGCTAGGCATACTCCCCCTCGCCTTGGGCCTCGGTACCGTTGTCCTGGGCCGCTTCGGTGTCCTCGGGCGGAAGTTTGCAGAAACGCTCCACCACCAGCCCGATTACCACCATGACCAGGCCACCGCCCATCATAGCCAGCACGGCCGGCAGCGCCCCGAGGCCGGGCCGGTACAGCAGCAGCATGAGCTGGTCCACCATGATGCCGCTGTGCCAGCCGAAGATCAGCGACCCGGCATAGGCGCAGGCCTGCGCCAGCACGAGGGTGCGGGCCGCGAGTACCGGATTCAGCTCCTTGTCCCGGTTGCCGTTGCGCCAGCGGCGCACTTTGAGGCCGAGCACCAGGGTGAAGACGGCGATGGCGGCCATGGTCGCCAGCGAGGAGAGGTGCAGGACGGGCACCGGCAGCCCGCCGCGCCCGGCGAGCAGGTTGCCCAGCCAGCCCAGCACGGCCGTGACGACGGCGATGGTCGCCAGCCAGCGGTATCTGATGGTCCTCACGAAGCCCCCACCCCGCCGGACACTATTGACCGGCTTCGAACGGCTCGGATTCGTAGGGTTCCACGCCGTCCAGGTCGCCGGCCGCCTTGGCCAGTTCGCCGACCGGGACGCCGTTGAGCGTGGCGTTCGAGTCCATCCAGGCCCAGGGCGCCAGCACGAAGGCGCGTTCGTGCGCGCGCGGGTGCGGGATGACCAGGTCCTCGTCGTTGAGCACCAGGTCGCCGTAGGTGATGATGTCCACATCCAGCGTCCGCGGCCCCCACCGCACTTCGCGGGTGCGGTGGTGCTTGTTCTCCACGGCCTGACAATGGGCCAGCAACTGGTGCGGGTCCAGGTCGGTCTCCACCTCAAGCACCATGTTCAGGTACTCCGGCTGGTCCTCGGGACCGCCCACCGGCTTCGTCTGCACCACGGCCGAGACTTCGCGCAGCCGCACGTGGGGGGTGTCCACCAGGTCCGCCACCGCGTGCGAGAGGGTGTCGCTGCGTGCGCCGAGGTTGCTGCCCAGCGCCAGGACCGCGCGGACGCTCATGGCTGCTCCCGGTAGATGCTGACCGTGACATCGGAAAACTCCACCTGGATGGGTGCCTGCGGCTTGTGCACCGTGACCTCGACCGCCTCCACGGCGAACGTGCGCAGCACATGGTCGGCTATCCGTTCGGCCAGTGTTTCGATCAGCTGCAGGGGCTCGCCGGCGATGATCGCGTCCACCTGGTCGGCGAGCTCGGCGTAGTTTGCGGTCTTCGCCAAGTCGTCGTCGGCCGCGGCGGCCCGAATGTCGGTGTGGAGGGTGACGTCGACGACGAACGGCTGGCCGTCGCGGCGCTCATGCTCCAGCACGCCGTGGTAGCCCGTGGCCTTGATGCCGGAAACCCTGATGAGGTCCGGCCGTGCCGGAGATGCTGGCGTCACGTCCCGGCCTACTTGGTCCAGGCGGCGGCTACTTTGACCGCGTCCAGCGAGGCGCCGGCGTCGTGCACGCGCACGCCCCAGGCGCCGTTG
>NZ_JBNHGF010000308.1:0-3256 GCF_059091005.1 Arthrobacter sp. Y3223164 | reverse complement strand
CAGTGTTGTGACCGTGCGGCTCCGCCCCGGACCGCGGCTGGACTGGTTTACCGCCGACGCCCGCCAGCGCCTGGTGCTGGGCCATTGGGCGGTCAGCCCCGAGAGCAACCGGATCGGACTGCGCCTGCTGGGCCGGCCGCTGCAGCGTGCGGTCGGCCGGGAACTGCCCAGCGAAGGCATGGTTACCGGCGCGGTGCAGGTGCCGCCGTCGGGCTTGCCCACCGTGTTCCTGGCCGACCATCCGGTGACCGGCGGCTATCCGGTGCCGGCCGTGGTGGAAGCGGCCGACCTCCCGGCGCTGGCCCAGGCCCGGCCCGGCCAACGAATCCGCTTCCTCTGGGCGGGCTAGGCCCGACGTAGTCCTTGCGCTCCGTTTCGTGACTGGTGCTCCGGTTTGAACCGGAGCACCAGTCACGAACTGGAGCGGATGCTCCATAGGGCGGCACCCAGCCGCGCGGCTAACCGAAGGCGGCGGTGGCCACCGTGAAGATCGCCAGCCCGGCCAGGGAGCCGACCACGGTGCCGTTGATCCGGATGAACTGCAGGTCCCTGCCCACCTGGAGTTCGATCTTCCGCGACGTCTCCTGAGCATCCCAGCGCTCCACCGTTTCGGTGATGACGGCGGCAATCTGGGAGCGATAGGTGCGGACCAGATACCCGGCGGCCTCCTCGATCCAGCCGTCGATCTTGGCCGCCAGCTCCGCATCGGTGGCCAGCCGGTGGCCGAAGTCTCCGACCGCCCGCTTGAACGTCAGGCTCAACCCGCTCTGGGGGTCCTCCACCGCCTCCAGCAGGGCGGTTTTCAGCGTCTCCCATGTGCGGGCCGCCAGGGAGCGCACTTCGGGGTCGCCCAGGGCGTTGTGTTTGATGGCCTCCACCCGGGCCATCATCTCGGGATCGTGCTGCAGGTCCTGCGCCAGGGAGTTCAGGTACCCGTCCAACTGCTGGCGCATCGGATGATCCGGGTCGGCCTGCACCGCGATGATGAACTTGTACAGCTCCAGATGCACCTTGTCGCCAACCAGCGAATCCAGGAACGGCGGGACCCAGGTCGGTGAGCGGTCGGACACCAGCCGCGCCACCGTGTCCTGGTTGTCCAGTACCCAGTCGGCGGCGCGGTCCAGCAGCAGATCCACCAGCTTCAGGTGGTGGCCGTCGCGCAGCACGTGCTCGGCCAGCCGGCCCAGCGGCGGTCCCCACTGCGGGTCGATCAGATGCCGGCGGGCCAGCGACTCAATCAGTTCCTGCACGTCCTCGTCATTGAGGACCGTCAAGGCTCCGCGGATGGCCGTGGCGCCCTCGCGGGCAATCCGTTCGGTGTTTTCCGGCCGTTCCAGCCAGAGGCCGGCCTTGGCAGTGATCCCAAGGGACCCGATCTTGGCCTTGACCACGTCCTCGGCCAGGAAATTCTCTTCCACGAACTGGCCCAGGCTGGCGCCGATCTGATCCTTGCGGCGCGGGATGATCGCGGTGTGCGGAATCTTCAGCCCCATCGGGTGTTTGAAGAGTGCGGTCACGGCGAACCAGTCCGCAAGCGCACCCACCATTCCGCCCTCGGCCGCGGCCCGGACATAGCTCAGCCACGGGTAGCGGTCCTGCAGCGCGAACGACACCACGAAGACCACCGCCAGAACCAGCAGCAACCCCGTGGCGAGCAGTTTCATCCGCCGCAGTCCTGCGGCACGGACGCTGTCGGGCAGCACGGCAAGCTGGCTCGTTCCGCCACCGGGGAGGTTGTCGGGGGCGTTGTGCGCCGCGTAGCCGACCGTCCGCCCTTCCGCCGTGTCAGGTGCGACGCCGCCGCCCGTCTGAGTGCCCATGTTGCCTCCGAAACCGAATTGCTGAACGATCATCGTTCGTTCACCCACCAGTCAACCCTACGGCGGGTCCGTATGTCCGGTCATCGCGTACGGTGAATTCATGCACCAGAGGATCTACGCCCACCGTGGTTCCAGTGAGCAGTATGCGGAGAATACGCGGGCCGCCTACCTGCAGGCGATCGCCGACGGGGCCGATGGGATCGAGTGCGATCTCCACCTGACCAAAGACCGCCGGCTGGTCTGTTTCCACGACTTCACGCTGGACCGCACCTCCACCGGCACCGGCAACGTGTCCGATCACACGCTGGACGAACTGCTGCAACTGGACGTCAGTTCGTGGAAGGGCACGCCGATTCCGGTCGAGTACGGCGGCACCGCCGACCAACTGGTGACACTGGACGACCTGGTGGATCTTATGCGCGACGCCGGCCGGCCGCTGGGCCTGGCCGTGGAGCTCAAGCACCCCAGCCCGTACGGGCAGGAGCTGGAGGACGAGGTGCTCAGGTACCTGATGGCGGAGGGCTGGGACCCGGAAACCTCCCGGCTGGACAACATCCAGCTGTCCTTCATGAGCTTCCACCCGGACGCCGTGAAGTACTTGGCCGACCACATACCGGGCCAGTATCTCTGCCAACTCCTGGATGACATCGACGCCGAAGAACTTAAAGCCAGCCTGATGATGGGCGAGTTGACCGTCGGCGCCGTCGCGGTACTGCTGCGACGGGCGCTGTCTGAAGGCGAAGGCCTGATCGAATCGCACCGCGTAGGCTGGGCCGGACCCGGCATCGATTACGTGCGCTCGCATCTGCCGCTCGTCCGGCGCTGGCTCGACGCCGGCACGCAGTTCCGCGTCTGGACGGTGGACGACCCGCAGGACGTGGAACTGTGCCGCGAGTTGGGTTTCGGCGAAATCACTACCAACCGGCCCGCCGCGGTCCGCCGACAGCTGCAGGCTGCACCGGCCTGAACAGCCGCTGCCGTAACCGGGTCCCTTGTGATTGAGTGGAGAGATGGCATCTCCAATTGAGGACTACGCACTCATATCGGATCTGCATACGGGAGCGCTGGTGTCCCGGTCCGGGAGCATGGACTGGCTCTGCCTTCCCCGCTTCGACTCGCCCAGCGTCTTTAGTGCGCTTCTCGGGCACCCCGGACACGGCCGCTGGCTGCTGGCGCCGGACGGTGCGCATCCGCAGAGCGGGGAAGCGATGGGGACGGGTGTACCCGGCGGCCTGAGCAGCGACCCGTTGGAAGTCCAGCGCAGCCAGCCGCCGGTCTCGACGCGCGAACAAGATGAAGCAGTCTCGGCGGCCGCGGAGAACCCCGGGCGGTCTGCGACGGACGAGGCGAAAAAGACTGCCGGAGTGCAGCCGGGGGCCGGGGAAGCCGGACAGTTTGGCGACGCGGCCGGCACCGCCGAAGCCGGCGCATCCCCG
>NZ_JBNHGF010000307.1:0-3280 GCF_059091005.1 Arthrobacter sp. Y3223164 | reverse complement strand
GGTTCGGGAGATGGACACCCGCTACGACGACCTCGCCAACTTCGGCTACAAGCACATCGATGATTTCAACAAGGCCGTGCGCAACGGGAAGGTTGTGGGCGGCGGCAGGCAGCACCGGCAGCGCCTCGGTGGCGCCTTCCGGTACCAGCCCCTGGTTGCGCTTGATTTTTTCGACGGCGAGCTCGGCCTGGGTGGGCCTGCGAACTCCCGGCGGCACGGCCGGTGCCGCCTGCTCCGTTCCGGATTCTTCCTCCGGCTCCCCGGCCTCGATCACCGGTGTTTCGAACGCCTCGTCGAAGAAGAAACCCTCGTCCTCGCCGCCGTCGGTCTCTTCGGCCTTGCGCTTGCCGAAGAGCTTGCGCCGCGGCTTGGGTTCCTTGGCCGGGGCGTCGTCGGCGTAGAGGTAGCTCTGGTCATGCCCGTCGGCGGCCGGCCGGTACCCGGCTTCTGCCGACGGGTCCTGGCCCATCAGGTGTTCGTAGAGCATCCGCAGGCGCATGGGTATGTGGCGGAACGGCGTGGCGGTCACGATCAGGATGCTGGTGAAGGCCAGCAGTGCGTAGAAGGCCACCGCCAGCCAGGTGTTGACCGCTGCAAGCGGCGCGGCAAGCAGGAACCCGGCCATGCCGCCGGCCGCCCACAAGGCATCGAAGCCGTCGGCGAGGGCGGGCTGGCCGCCGATCACGTGGGCCAGCCCGGAACCGGACGCCAGCGCCAGGATAAGGCCGATGGAGATGCGGCTGTTGGCGGGAGAGTCCTCCGGGCAGCGCATCAGGCGCACGGCCATGATCACCAGCAGCACGGGCAGCACCAGCGCCATCCAGCCGAAGGTCCCGCCGGCCATGGCGTGCACGGCGTCTCCGAACCAGCCGTCGAGCGCCCACCACTCGACGGTGGCCACGCAGCCGGCCAGCAGCAGCAGGAAGAAGCCGGTGCCGTCGCGGCGCAGTGCGGGGTCGGGCCGCACATCGGGGCCCAGCTTCCGGACGCCCGCGGCCACCGGACGCGCCACGGCCATCCACAGCCCCTGGATCAGCCGGGCCAGCAGCGGCAGTTGCTCTTCCTGGGGCTGCACCTCGAGCACCTTGGTCTTGCTGGAACGCCCCGAGGAGGAGCGCGCAGTGGTGCCTGTAGCCTTACCGCGCGACTGCTGGGTGCCTTTTCGGGCAGGGGAAGTACGAGTCGCCATAGTGGCTAGGTTACCGGCTGCCCGGCGTGATCCGCGGGATTTGGCTCCGGCGGATCGGCTGCGCCGGGTGCGGGATCAGGCCTCCAGGACCACGGGAACGATCATTGGCCGGCGGCGGTGCCGTTTGTTCACCCACGTGCCGATCACCCGGCGCACGACCTGCTGCAGCTGGTAGGTCGTGTGGTCCATGTTGGTGACCACGGCTTCTTCGAGGGCGGCGATGATCCTGGGTTTGATGTCGTCGAACACCGAATCGTCCTCGGCGAACCCGCGCGCATGGATTTCGGGACCGGAGACGATCTGGCCGGTGCTGCGGTTGACCACGGTGATGACGGAGATGAAGCCCTCCTCGCCCAGGATCCGGCGGTCCTTGAGGTCGGCGTCGGTGATTTCACCGATGCTGGATCCGTCCACATACACGTAGCCGCATTCGATCTGGCCGACAATCCGGGCCGTGCCGTCCTTCAGGTCGATCACCGATCCGTCGTCCGCGAGCAGCACGTTCCCGGCGGGCACGCCGGTTTGCTCGGCCAGCCGCCCGTTTGCAATCAGGTGGCGGGTCTCGCCGTGCACCGGGAGGGCGTTTTTGGGCCGCAGGATGTTGTAGCAGTACAGCAGTTCCCCGGCCGCGGCGTGGCCGGACACATGTACCTTGGCGTTGCCCTTGTGGATGACGTCGGCGCCAAGCTTGAGCAGGCCGTTGATCACCCGGAAGACGGCGTTCTCGTTGCCCGGGATCAACGACGACGCCAGGATCACCGTGTCCCCCGCGCCGACCTGCACACGGTGGTCGCCGTTGGCCATCCGCGACAGCGCCGCCATCGGCTCGCCTTGCGACCCGGTGGACATCAGCACGATCCGGTCGTCCGGGAAGTCCTCAACGTTTTTCAGGTCCACGAGGATGCCCTCGGGAACGTTCAGGTAGCCCAGTTTGGCGGCGATGCCCATGTTCCGCACCATGGAGCGGCCGACGAACGCCACATGCCGGCCGTGGGCCGCGGCGGCGTCGAGCACCTGCTGCACGCGGTGCACGTGGGACGCGAAGGAGGCGACGATGATGCGTTTTTGCACCTGCCCGAACAGGCGCTCCAGCACCGGGCCGATTTCCTTCTCGGCCGTGGTGAAGCCGGGGACGTCGGCGTTCGTGGAGTCGGCCATGAAGAGATCCACGCCCTCCTCCCCCAGCCGGGCGAACGCGCGCAGGTCCGTGATGCGTCCGTCCAGCGGCAACTGGTCCATCTTGAAGTCGCCGGTGTGCAGCACGGTGCCGGCCGCGGTGCGGATGAAGACCGCCAAGGCGTCCGGGATCGAGTGGTTGACCGCCACGAATTCGCATTCGAAGGGACCGAACTGCTCGATCTGGCCCTCCGCGACGGTGAGGGTCTGCGGTTTGATCCGGTGCTCGGCCAGCTTCGCCTCGACCAGGGCCAGGGTCAGCTGGGAACCGATCAGCGGGATGTCCTGCCGCATCCGCAGCAGGTACGGGACGGCGCCGATGTGGTCTTCGTGCCCGTGGGTCAGGACCACCCCGACGACGTCGTCGAGCCGGTCCTCGATGTACGAGAAGTCCGGCAGGATCAGGTCCACCCCCGGCTGGTGCTCTTCCGGGAACAGCACGCCGCAGTCAACCACCAGCAGCCTGGAGTCGATCTCGAAGACCGCCATGTTGCGGCCGATTTCCCCGAGCCCGCCGAGAGGAACGATCCGGAGCGTCCCCGGTTCAAGCAGCGGCGGCGTGCGCAACTGGGTGATGGTGGACTCGCTCATCGGGCGGTCAGACCCCCAGCGCCAGGCCGGCCTCGGCCAGGTCGGCGCGGACCGGCGCGAGCTCGGCCTCGGTCGGTTCCACCAGCGGGAGCCGGACCACCGAATTGGGCAGGACGCCCTGCCACTTCAAAATCTGCTTGGCGGCGACCGCACCCTGGATGTGTGTCATCACCGCCCGGATGACCGGGTCCAGTTCGAAGTGCAGCCGGCGTGCGGTGGCGAAGTCCCCCGCCAGTGCCGCATCGACGAGTTCCCGGAACTGGCGGGTGGCCACGTGCGCGGTCACGCTGACCACGCCGACCGCGCCGGCCGCCATCAGCGGCA
>NZ_JBNHGF010000306.1:0-3307 GCF_059091005.1 Arthrobacter sp. Y3223164 | reverse complement strand
GAGGGCGGCCACGAGCCGGGCATGGGGCGGCCGGCCCGGCGAACGCCAGGGGTGGTCCGTGTACAGGATGAGCAGCGCGGAGTCGGCGTCCTCGTCGGAGCGCAGATAGTCCGCCGCCGTTTCGGCAAACAGTTCGAGGTGGCAGCCGTCCCGGCTGGCGGGGAGGTCCAGGCGGAGGGTCGCGCCCAAACGGCCTTGGGAAAGGGCCAGCAGCACCACGCTGTCGGCGGGAAGGAATCCCAGCGCATGCGGCACGAAACCGAGAATGTCGACGGAGCGGCGGGCGGTGAACTTCTTCTTCTCCATGACAGGAGCCTTCCGCCGCTGCCTGCCCGGCGGCCAGCCGAGGGGGCTCTCCTGTGGACAACCGCCCTTCCGAAGCCCAGGTGGAGGGAGGGTGCTCAACGGTGGAGGGAGGGTGCTCAGCCGCCCCGGGTTCCGCCGTTCCCCCTGCGTTCCCGGGTCCGTTCGCGCCGCCGGCGGCGCTCCCGTGCCAGCGCATCGCGCAGCGGCGGCACGGTAATCCCGCCGTGCGACATCCGGGTGCGCACTCGTTTGCGCACGGTCAGCATCGCCAGCGTGCCCGCGATCAGGAAGAGGAACTGGAGGCTGAAGGCCAGCTTGAACGAGTCCAGCGCGTACAGGTCGCCCTGCGAGAACCCGCTGGCCAGCAGGGCATCGAGCACCACGCCCATGCCGAGCATCACCAGCAGCGCCGAGATGAAGCCGCCGACGTTGACAATCCCGGTGGCCGTTCCGGCGCGGCTGAGCGGATTGAAGGTCCGGGCGAAGTCGAAGCCGATCATGGAACCCGGGCCGCCGACGGCCACGGCCATGACCAGCAGTAGGAGCAGCCAAAACGGGGCCGGGCCCGGGTAAACCAGGACGCACAGCCAGGCCGCCGACATGGCCCCCACGATCAGCAGGGCCATGGTGGAGCGCCGGAGGGGATGCCGGCCCACCCAGCGGCCCAGCAACGGGCCGGCGACGAAGGAGGTCATGACCGCTGCCGTCATCAGCGCCGAGGCTTCCGTCGGCGTCAGGCCTTGGGCCGACACCAGGAACGGGTAACCCCACATGAGCATGAACACGTTCGCGGGAAACTGGACCGTGAAATGAGTCCACAGTCCCAGTCGCGTACCCGGTTCCCGCCACGCTTCGGCCAGCGACGCGCCGGTCTGGCGGAGGGTCGGCTGCGGGGCCGTCCGCCGGGGTCCCGGCTCGTTGCGGACCACTGCGAGGGCAAGGACGAAGGCCACCGCGGAGAGCGCGGCAACAGAGAGGAAAGCCGGCGTCCAACCCGCCAGGTTAAGGATGGCCACGAACGGGATGACGCTGATCAGCTGGCCGATCTGGCCCAGCTGGCCGGTTAACTGGGTCAGCAACGGAATGTGCTTCCCGCTGAACCAACTGGGCAGCAGCCGCAGCACCGACACGAAGGTCATCGCGTCGCCGGCACCGACGAGGACGCGTCCGGCCAGCCCTTCGGGGACGGAGGACGCGAAGGCCAGGGCGGTTTGCCCGGCCAGCATCAGTACGGCCCCTCCGGCCACCATCATCCGGGGTCCGTATTTGTCCACCATGAGGCCGACGGGGATCTGCAGGCCCGCGTACACCACCAGTTGCACCACGGTGAACGTCGACAACGCGGCGGCGGTGGCGTCAAAGCGCTCGGTGGCCTGCAGGCCTGCTACGCCGAAGGAGGTCCGCTGGGTGATCGCCACCAAGTAGGCGAATATCCCGCTCCCCCACACCCACCAAGCACGCCGCGAATCCATTGCTCCATCTTGCCCACGGTCCGGGGCGCGGGACTAATCGGCGTCGCCGGACCCCGTGGAGGCTCCTTCGGCGCCGTCGTCGTCGGTGGCAGGCTGAGTGGCCAGGAAGGCCTCCACTGCCGCGCCGATCTCGTCGGCGTCGGGAAGCTCTTCGTTGTCCTTGACCAGCAGCGAGCGGCGCTCTTCATGCCCCGCGTACTCGTCGTACCGCTCTTCCAGCCGGCCGACGACGCGCTGGACGTCCGCGGAGTCCTGTACCTGCCGGTCGATCTGGCTTTCCACCTCGCGTCCGGTCTCGCGCAGCCGGTCTGTGGGCAACGTCAGCGAGGTGGCGGCACCGATGTACTCCAGCGCCGCGACGGCGGCAGGCGGGTACTGGGCGTCGGACAGGTAGTGGGGCACGTGGATGGAATAGCCGACGACGTCACGCCCGGCCTCTGCGAGGCGCACTTCCAGCAGCGGGCCGATGCCGGCCTGCAGCTCCGCCTGGGGTTTCCAGCTGGTGATCCCGTCGATCAGGTCCTGCCGCGAGCCGTGGACGGTGACGCCGATCGGGCGGGTGTGGGGCACCGGCATGGGCAGCGACTGGACCCACGCGACCAGGCGCGTCTGGAGCCGGTTCGCCACCCAGACGACCGCACGGGAGAACCGCTCCCACTGGTAGTCGGGTTCGGGGCCGGTCAACAGCAGGAACGGAGTGCCGAGCCCGTCGACCAGCCGGTACAGCTCGATGGCGGGGGCTTCGTAGTCGGTGAAACGGTCGCCGGCGAAGGTGATGCGGGGCCGCCTGCTGCGGTAGTCCACCAGTTGGTCGGCGTCGAAGGAGGCGACCAGTTGTGCGTCGAGCCCGTCGAGCAGCTCGTCGCCGATCTGCTCCACCACGTGGCCGGCTTCCGCAGCACCGGTGAATCCCATGACGAGATCAAGCCCGCGCAGCTCAGGCGAGTCGAACAACTCCGCGTTGGTCGACATCAGCGACCGTGGATCCAGCAATGTGCCCTCCGTTCCGGCATCGTCTCTTTCCCTGCCGTGCATGCCTCTCGCAATGTTCAGCGCCCGGGCGGGCGGAAAAATTCCGGCCCGCGGGTCGGACAGCGCGTGCGCGGCACCGCATCCGGTGCGGAGAGACTACGATCGACAGGTGCAGGCCCTGTTCCGGCCAACCTTTTCAAAGGCTCATTCCTGCTGGAACTACTGTAGACACAACGGTAAGCAACCGGTGAGCGGCGGCGGGCACCACCCGTCCGGCCGGCCGGCTGTAGGAGAAGTTAGGACAGATCTGCGTGATCCCCACGACCGAGCTCAAGCTCAGCGCCATTGCCAAGGATGTCAAAAAGGCCAAGTCAGCCGCCCTCGTCATTGCGGTCGGGCAGGACGGAGACGGTCCGGTCCTGCTGGAGAATCCGCTGCCGGCCAAGGCCTCGAAGTCGCTGCAGGACTCCCTTCCGCTGCTCGGCGTCACCGGGGCGGCCGACCAGGTCCACCGCCTGCCGGGGCTGCCCGGGGCCGGGGCGGACGTGGTGGTGCTG
>NZ_JBNHGF010000305.1:0-3312 GCF_059091005.1 Arthrobacter sp. Y3223164 | reverse complement strand
CCTGAAAGCGGCGGCCGCCGTCGTTGCCTGCGTCTTGCTGGCGATGGCTTTCGCCGCCCGCAGCCGGGGCATCCCGGCAGGCGTGGGTGCCGGCGACAGGAGCCCATCGTGAGCCACGGGGTAAAAGCGCATTCGGGCACGTTTGCCGGGCCGTGAGGGACGGCAGTCAGCCCCGGACCATGGCGAGCAGGCGCCGGAAGACGGCCTCGCCGTCGTCCGCAATGCCGTCGTGATGGAACTCACCGGTTTCCCAGACCTGCAGCCCCTTCACCCGCGCGGCCGTTTCCAGGGACAGGCCGCGCTCCACGTAGATGTCGTCGCGATAGACGGCCGCGGCGGCGGGGACGTCGTTCCCGGCCAGCCGGTCGGCGTCGTAGAGCGCCGGCCAGTCCGACTTCGCCGCCAGCAGCTCGGCCACCTCCCGCAGCGGCACCAGGGCCGGGTCCTGCTCGAAGTACCAGGGATAGACCATCTCGCCGGTGAGCAGCGGCTCGTCCGCCTCCGGGGCGAACTGCGGGAACTCCCGGAGCACGCGCCACGCCGCCCACCCGGTCGCTTCGCCCTGGGCATAGATGGATTCGTGCATCAGGGCATATAGGGGGTTGGAAGCACGGCCCGCCAGCGCGGAGACCTGCTCCAGGAAGGTATCCGAGAGCCGCCGGCCGGACGGCGTCGGGACGAAGGCGTCCTCCAGCAGGTAGTGCAGGGCGTCGATCCGGGTGTTGCCGCCCAAAAACGACCCGGCCATCTGAAACCGGCCGGTGGTCAGTCGCTCGCCGGACGGCAGGTATTCGGGCACCGATTCCAGGTGTCGTGCGACGGCGGTGACCCGGGCCCGGTCTTCCGGGTAGCGGGCGAAGTATTCCCGGTTGCGTGCTTCCACCCGGGGAAACGTGGCCCGGTAGACCTGCTCGGCTCCTCCCGCCAGCGGGGCCAGGCCGCCGGTGATCAACACTTCCCGCAGCCCCTCGGGTGCGAGGGAGAGGTAGGTCAGCGCACAGAAGCCGCCGTAGCTCTGCCCGAAGATGCTCCACGGTCCGCTGCCGAGTTCCTGCCGGATCAGGTCGGCGTCTCGCACGATCGAGTCCGCACGGAAATGGGCCAGGAAGGCCGCCTGCGCCGCCGCGTCGCCGCGCAACGGCAGCGTCTGCCGGTTCACGGGGGAGGAGAGGCCGGTGCCGCGCTGGTCCAGCATGAGGATGCGGAAGGTCTTGGCCGCCTCCTTCATCCAGCCGGACAACGACGTCACCCGGTTGCCTCGGCCGCCGGGCCCGCCCTGCAGGAACAGCAGCCACGGCAGACGCGCCGCGGCGCCGTCGTCGTGTTCCAGGGATGAATACTCGCGGGCGAAGATCTCGAGGGTTTCGCCGTCCGGATCCGCATGGTCGAGCGGCACGTCAAAGAAATACCCGGCCGTCCGCATGCCGCGGATGCGGTGCGTTCCGGTCACCCGGTGTCCGGTCACGGGTGCACCCGGCCGGCGCCCGAGCCGAACGAGGCGAGGGCGTCGCCGGCCAGCCGGAACGTCGACCATTCCTCCTGCGGCCGGGCGCCGAGGCTGCGGTAGAAGTCGATGGACGGGCGGTTCCAGTTCAGTACCGACCACTCCACCCGGGCGTACCCGGAAGCCACCGCGTGGCTGGCCAACGTCTGCAGCAGGGCCTTGCCGTAACCTCGTCCGCGAGCCTCGGGCCGTACATACAGGTCCTCCAAATAGATGCCGTGCACACCCTCCCACGTGGAAAAGTTCCGGAACCAGAGCGCGAAACCCTGCACACCGCCGTCGTCTTCCGCGACGTGCGCGAAGACCGACGGCCGGGCGGAAAACAGGGCGTCCTTAAGCTGTTCGGGCGTGGTTTTGACCGCGTACGGTTCCTTCTCGTACACGGCCAGGTCGCAGATCAGGTCGAGGATAACGGGGACATCGGCTTCGTCGGCCGGGCGGATCACAGACATGACAAAAGCCTAGCGTCCCGGAGCGGGCGCTACGGCTTGAGCACCACCTTGATGCAGCCGTCGTCCTTCTTCTGGAATTTCTCGTACATCTCCGGGGCCTGGTCCAGCGGGGCCGTGTGCGTGACCAGGTCGCCGACGCCGAGCGGATCCGCCGGATCAGCCGCCAGCGGCAGCACATCGTCGATCCAGCGCCGGACGTTGCACTGGCCCATCCGCAGCGTGACCTGCTTGTCGAAGAGCGTCAGCATCGGCATGGGGTCGGCCTGGCCGGCGTAGACGCCGGACAGCGAGATGGTGCCGCCGCGGGCCACGGCGTCGATCGCGGCGTGCAGGACGGAGAGGCGGTCCAGGCCCGCCGTTGACATCAGCTTCCTGGCCACGGGGTCGGGGAGGAGTCCGACGGCGAATTGCGCGGTGGCCGCCGCCGTCGCGCCGTGCGCCTCCATGCCGACGGCGTCGACTACCGACTCCGGACCGCGGCCCCGGGTCGCGTCGCGCAGCTCGTCGGCAATCTTGGGTCCCCACACCAGGGTCTCGACGCCGTGCCTGCGGGCCATCTCCAGCCGCTCCGGAACAAGGTCGATCCCGATCACGCGGTGGCCCAGGTGGCGGCCGATGCGGGCGGCGAACTGACCGACCGGCCCGAGCCCGAAAACCGCCAGCGTGCCGCCGTCGGGAACCTGGGCGTAGGCCACCGCCTGCCACGCGGTCGGGAGGATGTCGGAGAGGAACAGGTATTGCTCGTCCGGCGCCTGGCTGTCCTCGATCTTGATGGGGCCGTAGTCCGCGTGCGGGACGCGCAGGAACTCGGCCTGCCCGCCCGGAACGGAGCCGTAGAGCTCGGTGTAGCCGAACAATGCGGCGCCTGAACCCTTGTCCTTGACCTGCGTGGTTTCGCACTGCGACTGGAACCCCCGGCTGCACATGTGGCAGCGCCCGCACGCGATGTTGAAGGGAACCACCACCCGGTCGCCGGGCTTGAGGCCCGGCACGGCACTTCCGGTCTCCTCGACGATCCCGATGGGTTCATGGCCCAGGACGTCGCCGGGCGACAGGAACGGGCCAAACAGCTCGTAGAGGTGCAGATCGGATCCGCAGATGGCGGTGGAGGTGACCCTGATGATGGCGTCCGTGGGTTCCCGCAGCACCGGGTCCGGAACCTGCTCGACGCTCAGCTTCCGTTTGCCTTGCCAGGTCAGTGCTTTCACGCTTGTCCCCCTGTCGCGCCGCCCGGGGGAGCGCGGACCGCGGCCCGCGGAAGGTAAGTGTGCTTACCACCCTAGGGTCGCTGCCAACCGCCTGCAAGCGGAAGCCGCCGGCCGGCCCGGGCAGCAGTCGTGCGCCCCGCCGGCCCTC
>NZ_JBNHGF010000304.1:0-3314 GCF_059091005.1 Arthrobacter sp. Y3223164 | reverse complement strand
GCCACGGCCGCGTGCGCGGCCGCCACATCGGCCGCTTCCAGCGGCCCGCTCCCCCCGCCCCCACCCAACCCCATGCAGCCGAAAATGAGGCGCGAGCCGGCGTCGTTCATTGATAGTTCCCCCTTCGCTGGGCAGGTTTCCAGCGTACGACGGCGGTGCCCGGGGGAGGCATCGGCGCCGGCCCCGGGTGATGCAGACACCGAAGAACACCCCTCGTAGCGGGGCGCCGATTCAACTCGGGTGGCATCAGCCGGTGTGGCGACGGAGGAACGCCACGCTGCGCTCCAGCACCTGCCACGCCGCTTCCAACTCCAGGTTGAACTGGAACTGGTGCCCTAGGCCGGCCTCCGTGTGGGGGAAGAACTCCTCCACGGCCGCGCCCTTGATCCGCAGCGCTTCGACCAGCCCGAGCGAGTGCGGCAGCAACGGGTCCGTGTTGCCCGCTGACACGAAAGCCGGCGGATAGCCGGCGCCCACGTGCTTGGCCACGGAGGCCAGCGCGACGTAGGGACGCTCCAGATAGTCCTTGGCCCCGGTGTAGGACCACAGCACCGTGCGCAGGTAGTTCTGGTTCCCGGCCTGGTCCGCCCCGGCGAGCGAGAGGTCGTACGCCCCGCAGTGCAGCAGCACCGCGCGCAGCCGCTCCGGCTTCATGGGCGAGGCAATGCCGAGCCTTTTGGCATAGTCGGGATCGGCGATGACCAGCGCCAGTTGTGCGGCAATTTGCGCGCCCGCAGAGTCCCCGGCCAGCACGATCCGCTCGGTATCGATGTGCAGCCGGTCGGCGTTGTGTTCCAGGTAGCGCAGCGCGGCGGCCGTCTGGCGCACCGGCGCCGGGTAGCGGCGCACGTGGGCCAGCGAATAGTCCACTCCCACGGCGGTGAAGCCGTAGGAGGCGAGAATCCGCAGGTAATTGGCGACGTCGTTCTTGGTGCCGGAGATCCAGGCCCCGCCGTGGATCCAGACAATTGTCGGAAGGCGCAGCGAATCCTCGGCCGCCTTGTCCGGGAAGAACACGTCCAGGCGGGTATGCCCGTGGTTGCTGAGGTATTCCTGATCCAATACTTCGCTGATTCCGTCCGGCACGTGCCGGGCCATCGCGCGGGCCGTGCGCCGGCCGTCCCGTTCCGACAGCACCCGCAGCAGCACCGCCAGCGGCCGGGGGCTGAAGCGCAGCCACAGGACCAGGCCGCCGGCAAGGGCCGCCGGGACGGCGACGAGCACGGCAACTGCTGTCAGTGCGCGGCGGATACGGACCTGCATGGCTTCCTCCGATCGGCCGGTAGTGAACCAATCGTGAGCCCGCCCCGCCCGCGGGGCAAGCCCCTCCCCTGCCTGACCGTCAACCGTCGGAACCCCCCGCCCGCGAAGGGACGTGAGACCCGCAAACGGCTGGACGGCCCACCGACGAAAAGCCTTGCAGCTCCCCGCCAAGGGCGGGAAACCACGTCACCCGAGGGCAACCACCAGGCTCAGCGCGGCCAAGACCAGGGCGACCGGCGTCATGGTCCACCGCTCGGGCTTGCTGCGCGAGATGGCGTTCATCAGGACGCCGACGAACAGGTACGCGGTCAGGACCCAGCCAAGAACGAGCGACGCGGTCTCCGGCAACGCGTCGAGAAACTGCGCGCGGTCCATGATGACGAACACGAAGAACGCATACAGGAGCACCGAGACCGCGCTCCCGATGCGCAGCTTCGCCGGCAGGATGCGGTGGCTTCCTCCCCAGGCGAACCGGCCCAGCGGCAGGCCCGCGGCCAGCAGGATCTGGAAGACGGCCAACAGCGCGAAGACAAGGCACGCGGCGATGGCCGCAACGGTGATCATGGCGAGCAGTGTAGCGGTGCAGCCTTGAGCCGCGGTCAGGCGGTCAGCGGCTGGCGATCAGGCGGCCGCGCGGTCAGCGGCTCGTGACCTTGCCCGTCAGCGAGGCGATCGGGCGCAGGAAGATCGGCCGGGCCAGGAACCAAGCCGCCACGGTCACCGCGACGGAGGCGGCAAAGATCCAGAAACCGGTCCACCCGCCGTCGTCCGTGGCCGCATACATGTGGTTGAGGTTGCGCAGCGCGCCGGTGGCCAGCACCAGCGTCACGTGCACGATGATGAACAGCACGAAATACACCATCACCGGGAAGTGGATGGCCCGGGCCGCCTCAATCGGGAAGTACTTGTTGACCGCGGCCCGCTTGGGCCAGGCGGCCGAGGTGCGCAGGCCGGAGACGATGGCCAGCGGGGCGGCGATGAAGACGGTCGCGAAGTAGGTCAGCAATTGCAGCGCGTTGTAGTTCACCCACCCGTTCTCCAGCGGCCAGTCCAGCGAGGCGTACTGCAGCACCGCGGACAGCGCGTTCGGGAAGATGTCCCAGCTGGTGGGCACAATCCGCATCCAGTGCCCGGTCGCGAAGATCAGCACCATGAAGACGATGCCGTTCAGCACCCACAACGCATCCAGCGTCAGGTGGAACCACAGGTTCAGGGTGATCTTGGTGGGCGCGTTCCTGGTCTTCACCAGGCCCTTGTTGTTGCGTGTCCAGTACGCCGGCGAGCGGGTACCGGCCCGTACCTGCAGGCCGGTGCGGATGATCAACACGATCAGGAAGAAGTTGAGGAAGTGCTGCCAACCCAGCCACGCGGGCAGCCCGACCGGCGCGGATTCGGGCAGTTCGGAGCGGCCCGGGTAGGCGGCCAGGAAGTCCTGGACGCCCGGCATCGTGCGAAGCCATTTGGCCAGCAACACCAACAGCAGGAGCACGACGACGGCGCCGGCCACCGCCGCGGTGATCTTCAGCCACGTCTTCCGGGTGCTCCCGGACGGTTTCGTCGAAGTGGACATCGCCAGCTTTCCTCGTTCCCTGCGTCCCGACAGTCCGGGCTTCGTGATTCAAGGTACCCCGGCCGGGCGGCATCGTGCCACACGCGCGGCCGCGGCGGCCAGAGCCCGCCGCAGCACGGCGTGAGCGGGGCGTTATTGGCCGTCCTGCGGCATCCATTTCAGGCAGTAGCGCAGGTTGGCGGTGACGGTCCGCACCGCGGCTTCTTCGTCTCCGGCCGCGATGGCGTCCGCGAGGTCCTCGTGTCCGGCGCGCAGACATCCATCGAAGCCGTCCCGCAATCGCTGGGCCATCTTGGTCCCGTGGAACACATCGCCGAAGCTGCCGTACAGCTCGTGCAGCAGCTGGTTGCCGGAGGCCTCGGCCACGGCCAGGTGGAAGTCCCAGTCCGCGGCGATCCAGCCTTCCAGGTCCTGTTCGGCCCACGCATGCCGGCGCCGGGCCAGCCTCTCCCGCAGCGCCTCCACGGCGCCGCCTGGGCCC
>NZ_JBNHGF010000303.1:0-3316 GCF_059091005.1 Arthrobacter sp. Y3223164 | reverse complement strand
GCGCGGCGGCCCGGCCGCGGCAATTCGGCGCTGGCCGACCTGGTCGATGAACCGGCGAAGGTCATGCGGATCGGCACGATGGTCCGCCAACTGCTCGAGGAAGTGCGCAGCGCCCCGCTGGACGACGCAGCCCGGGTCCGCCTGGCCGAAATCCATGAGCGGTCCGTCAAGGAGCTGGAGGACGGGTTGGCACCGGAGCTGATCGAGGAACTGCACCGGATCAACCTGCCGTTCACCGACGACTCCACGCCGTCGGACGCCGAGCTGCGCATCGCCCAGGCGCAGCTGGTCGGCTGGCTGGAGGGCCTCTTCCACGGCATCCAGACCGCCATCGCGGCACAGCAGGCCCTCAACCAGCAGATGGCGGCCCGCATGCAAATGCGCCAGCTGCCGCCCGGCACCATGATCGCGCCCGGCGTCGTGATTGGCGACGACGGTGAACCGCGGCGGGCCACCGGAGCCGAGGGGGAGAACGCCGGCTCGGTGCAGGGCGGCGAACGGCACGCCGGACCCGGACAGTACCTGTAGGGCCGGTGGCGCTCTTCGGTGCCGCCCGGCAGGCCCGCCGGGAGGATAAGGAACTCGGCAAGGGCATTTGGCGCCGCGCGCACGACCGCTTCCGGCGCGCCCTGGAGCGCTACCACCAGGTCCTCGAGGGCGTGGAGGACGACGGCCTCTACGGCGAGCTGCTGCCGGTAGCCGACCAGCTCGCCGGCCTCCTGCCACGAGTGCGCAGTTGCTGCACGACCGCCCAGTCGCTGCATCCCACCGACGGACTGGATATTCCCGGCGGCGTGCTGGCAGATGTCCACCGCAGCCTTTCCAGGGCGGGCAACTCCCTGGCGGCGGCCGCACAGGCCGCAGCGATGGTCAGGCTCGGCGGCAGCCAGGGCTACGAAGCAGGCGTCGAGAACGTGCGCCGGCGCGCCGCCGTCGTGCTCGCGGACCTGGCCGATGCCGAGCGCCTGCTGGCCGGCCTGAAACACTGACCCGCACCCTGCCTACGCGGCGGAAGCCGGGAAACAAAAAAGCCCTCCGCCGGCTGTGTGCCGTGCGGAGAGCTTCGATGGAGCCCCCTGCCAGAATCGAACTGGCGACCTTTTCATTACGAGTGAAACGCTCTACCGACTGAGCTAAGGAGGCGGGGATCGTGACCGTTTCCGGGCCGAATCCACGAAGAACAACTATATGGGAGCCGTGCCGGGCCGGTCAAAACGACCGGCCCGCGTCGGCTCAAGAGCAGGCGGTGCCCTCGGCCGGCATGGTGCCGTCGGCGAAGTAGCTGTCCACCGCATCGCGGATGCAGGTGTTGCCCCGCCCGTACGCCGTGTGGCCTTCGCCCTCGTAGGTCAGCAGCGTGGCCGACGCCAGGTCCGCGGCCATCGATTCCGCCCACTCGTAGGGGGTGGCCGGGTCGCCGGTGGTGCCGATCACCAGCATCGGCGCGGCCCCCTCGGCGTGGATCGGGGCGCGTTCACCGGTGGGCTCGTACGGCCAGTTCTTGCAGTTCACCCCGCCGTAGGCCAGGTAGCGGCCGAGGGTGGGGGAGGCCTGCTCCAGCTCCTTGGCGTCCTCGCGCATGGCGGCCAGATCGGTCTCCATCGGATAGTCCAGGCAGTTGACCGCCATGAAGGCGAACGTGCTGTTGCTGGTGTAGCGGCCGTCGGAATCGCGGCCGGCGCTGCTGTCCGCGAGCAGCAGCACGGTGCTGGGGTCGCCTTGGAACGCGCTGGCCAGCGCCTGGGTGAGGATCGGCCAGCTGGCGTCGTCGTACAGCGGCACCAGCAGGCCGGAGACAAAGGTGCCGACCGGGACCAGACGGCCGTCCGACGCGGTGAGCGGGCTCTCCTCGACGGAGCGGATCAGGTCGCGCAGCTGGGCCACGGCGTCGTCCACGCCGCCGTTCATCGGGCAGCCGGCGTTCTCCAGGCAGAACTCCGCGTAGGCGTGGATGGTGTCCTCGAAGGCGGCCGCCTGGCCCAGCGTGATCTGCTCGTTGCTCAGCGAGGGATCCAGCGCACCGTCCAGCACCATCCGGCCGGTCCGCTCCGGGAACAGCCCCGCGTAGGTGGCACCCAGGAACGTGCCGTAGGAGAAGCCCAGGTAGTTCAGCTTTTCGTCGCCGACGACGGCCCGGATGATGTCCATGTCCTTGGCGGCGCTGACCGTGTCCACGTGGCCCAGGACCTCGCCGGTCTTCTCCGCGCACTGGGCGGCGAGCTCGGCCGCATCGTCGATCGCCCGCTGGAGGTCCTCGGCCGAGTCGCGGTCGTACTCCGTCTGCCGGGACTCGTCGCGTTCGGCGTCGGTCTGGCAGGTCACCGGCGCCGAGCGTTGCACGCCGCGCGGATCAAAGCCGACCAGGTCGTACTCGCTCCGCAGCTGCTCGGAAAACATCGTCTGGAGGCCGTCGCGCAGCAGGTCGTAGCCGGAGCCGCCGGGCCCGCCCGGATTGACCAGGATTGACCCCTGCGCCGAACCGCCGGCGTCGCTGCGGATGGCGGCGATCTGGATGCTTTCGCCGCCGGGGTCCGCGTAGTCCAGCGGCACGTCGACGTCCGCGCACTCCAATCCGCTCTCGCACGGCTGCCAGTCGACGTCCTGCGTGTAGTACGGCATCAGTTCTTCGGCCACCCCGTTGGTGACCTGCGCCGGGTCCGCGGCCTCGCGCTCCTGTTCCGGGGCGATCACGGAACAGCCGGTGCCCAGCAGGAGGACGACGGCGGCCAGCACCGCTGCTGGGGAACGGCGCGTTGAAGCGGGGTGCCTGGGGCGGGTGCGGGGCATGCGGGCGGCTCCTGGATAGTGCTGCGTGCGGGTCCGGGGACTCAGAGCAGGCTGACGGCCATGGCTTCCATGGCCAGGACGGGGGCAACGTTGGTGCCCAGGCGCTGCCTGGCCTGGGCAATGGCGTCCATCCTGCCCAACGTCTGTTCGGGGGTGGATCGTTCCGCGTAGGCGGTCAGATCCTGGCGCAGGTATTCGTTGACCAGTTCGGTGCCGGTACCCAGCTGGAGGGTGAGCACGTCGCGGAAGAACGTGCTCAGGTCGATCATCACCCGGTCCAGCGAGTCGCTGACACTGCGCTTGGCGCGGCGTTTCTGGTCTTCCTCCAGCCGCTTGAGCTGGCTGCGGATGGCCGGCGGCATGGCGCCCTTCTCGGGTGCCCCGAGCGCGACCAGCAGTGACTCGCGCTCGGCCTCGTTGCGCTGTTCGGAGCGCTGCTGGCAGACATCGCATCCCTAAAAGCGATCCACGGCAAGAACGCAGACGTTCAGGACTTGGTGATCCGGGCCTTGGATAGGGCCGACGAGTT
>NZ_JBNHGF010000302.1:0-3323 GCF_059091005.1 Arthrobacter sp. Y3223164 | reverse complement strand
TTCACCGACGGCTCCGTCCAGGTGCGCGGCAGCGGCCTGGCCATGGGTGCGTCGCTGGACGACGCGCTGCGCGGCCTGCTGAGCCAACTGGGGCCGGACGGCTACGTGAGCGTGCAGGCCTACCTTGACCGCTTCGGCCAGGCCGAGTTGGAACGCATCCGGCCCCTGCTGGCCGAGGCGACCGGACGGCCCGTCACCTTCGGCTGGGGCCCGCGGTTCCTGCACTCCACCGGGCAGTTCCACAAGGGCGGGCCGGGCATCGGGGTCTACCTGCAGCTGACCGGCGAGGCCGCGACGGACATCCCCATTCCGGGACGCGAGTTCAGCTTCGGCGAACTGATCGATGCCCAGGCCGCCGGCGACGCCAACGTGCTGCGGGAGGGCGGCCGCCCCGTCCTGCGCCTGCATTTGGCCGACCGGGCCGCCGGTGTGCGCCAGGTGATGGACGCGGTGTCCCGACTGGGTGGAAAGCAGTAATGGCCCCTTCCGAACGACGGCGGCGTCAGGTCAACCCGCTCCGGGACCCGCGCGACCGCCGGCTCGACCGCATTGCCGGCCCCTGTTCCCTGGTGCTGTTCGGGGTCACCGGAGACCTTGCCCGCAAGAAGCTCATGCCGGCGGTGTACGACCTGGCCAACCGCGGGCTGCTGCCGCCGAGCTTCGCGCTGGTCGGTTTTGCCCGCAGGCCGTGGGACGACGACGAGTTCGCGGCCCAGGTGAAGGAATCCGTGCAGCGGCATGCCCGCACCCCGTTCCGCGAGGACATCTGGACGCATCTGGCGGCGGGCATCCGGTTCGTCCAGGGCGCCTTCGACGACGAGGATGCCTTCGAGCAGCTCCGCGGCACCCTGGAAGAGCTCGACGAGCAGCGCGGGACGCAGGGCAACCACGCGTTCTACCTCTCGATTCCGCCCAAGGCCTTCGAGCAGGTGTGCAAGATGCTCTCCTCGCACGGTCTGGCCCAGGCGCCCGAGGAAGCAGACGGCATGCCCTGGCGGCGGGTTGTCATCGAGAAGCCCTTCGGGCATGACCTTCAGTCCGCACGCGAACTGAACAACATCGTCGAATCGGTCTTCCCGCCGGACGCGGTGTTCAGGATCGACCACTATCTGGGCAAGGAGACGGTCCAGAACATCCTGGCCCTGCGCTTCGCCAATCAGCTGTTCGAGCCGCTCTGGAACGCGAACTACGTGGACCACGTGCAGATCACCATGGCGGAAGACATCGGCATCGGCGGCCGCGCAGGCTATTACGACGGCGTCGGGGCGGCGCGCGACGTCATCCAGAACCACCTGCTGCAGTTGCTCGCCCTGACCGCCATGGAGGAACCCATTTCCTTCAACGCCGAGGACCTGCGGACGGAAAAGGAAAAGGTGCTGGCCGCCGTCAAGCTCCCCGAGGACCTGTCGGCCCATTCGGCCCGCGGCCAGTACACCGGCGGGTGGCAGGGCGGTGAGAGGGTGGCCGGCTACCTGGAGGAAGAAGGTTTCAACCCGGATTCGGTCACCGAGACCTATGCGGCGCTGCGGCTGGACATCCACACCCGGCGCTGGGCCGGCGTGCCGTTCTACCTGCGTGCCGGCAAGCGCCTTGGCCGCCGGGTCACGGAGATTGCGGTGGTGTTCAAACGCGCGCCGAATCTGCTGTTCCCCAACCACCACGAGGACGACTTCGGCCAGAACGCGGTGGTGATCCGTGTCCAGCCCGATGAAGGAGTCACCATGCGCTTCGGGTCCAAGGTGCCCGGCACGCAAATGGAGGTCCGGGACGTCACCATGGACTTCGGCTACGGGCACGCGTTCACCGAGTCGAGTCCCGAGGCCTACGAACGGCTGATCCTGGACGTACTGCTCGGCGAGCCGCCGCTGTTCCCCCGCCACCAGGAAGTCGAGCTGTCCTGGAAGATCCTGGACCCGTTCGAGGAGTACTGGGCCAACAGCCGTACCCGGCCGGAACCCTACTCCCCCGGCAGCTGGGGACCGGCGTCGGCCGATGAGCTGCTGGCCCGCGACGGACGCACTTGGAGAAGGCCGTGATCAAAGAGCTCAAGGACACCACCACATCGAAGGTCTCCAAGGAAATCGTGGCCATGCGGGAACAAGGCGGCGTTGTGGCCCTGGGGCGTGTGCTGACCCTGGTGGTCGTGACCTCGCTCGGGTACGAAGAAGAGGCCATCTTCGCCGCCAACGCCGCGAGCCGGGAACATCCCTGCCGGATCATCGCCCTGGTCGACGCCGGGTCGGAGGCGGAGACCAAGCTGGATGCCCAGATCCGGGTCGGCGGCGACGCCGGAGCGGCCGAGGTGGTGGTGCTGTACGGCTACGGCCAGCTGGCAGCCGAGAGCGAGTCCCTCGTGGCCGCGCTGCTGCTGCCCGACGCCCCGATCGTCGCCTGGTGGCCGCACGGCATGCCGAAGGATGCTTCGCGCACGTCCATCGGCCGGATTGCGCACCGCCGCATCACGGATTCAGACAAGGAGCCGGACCCGCAGCAGGCGCTGTTCAGCCTGCGCGAGACTTATACCGCCGGCGACACGGACCTGGCCTGGACGCGGCTGACCAGTTGGCGCGTGCAGCTGGCCGCCGTCTTTGACCAGCTGGAACCTGCCCCGGTCACCTCGGTTGCCGTGGAGGGCGCCTCGGACTCCCCCAGCACCGTCCTCTTGGCGGCGTGGCTGACGCTGGCACTGAACGCGCCGGTGACCATCGTGGAGGACACTGCGGGGACCGGCATCAGGGGCGTGCGCATTTCACGGACGACCGGCGACATCCGGATCCTGCGTCCCGGCCCGTCCGTGGCCGAACTGATCATGCCCGGCCTGCCGGTGCAGCGTATTACGCTGCCGCGCCGCCCGCTGGAGGAATGCCTGGCCGAGGAACTGCGCCGGCTGGACCCGGACGAAGTGTTCGGCGAGGTGCTGATACACGGATTGCCCCGAACCAATTTGAGGAGCGTGCGCCGCAGTGACCGCTGAACCACACGTCATCGTCCACCCCGACACCACCGCCGTCGCCGGCTCGGTGGCCCGGAGGCTGGTGGAGCGTCTGGCGGCGGCCCAAGCCGCCCGCGGCGACGCCACGGTGGTGCTCACCGGCGGCAGCCTGGGCATCAACACCTTGAAGGCGGTAGCCGCCGTCGATACCCCCGCCGGCTTCGATTGGTCCAAGGTGAACATCTGGTGGGGCGACGAGCGGTTCGTCCCCAAGGACAGCCGCGACCGCAACGAACGGCAGGCACGCGAAGCGCTGCTGGACGCGCTCCCCCTGGACCCGGCCCGGGTGCACCCCTTCGGGGCCGCCGGAGAACACGCCGACCCCCACGCG
>NZ_JBNHGF010000301.1:0-3342 GCF_059091005.1 Arthrobacter sp. Y3223164 | reverse complement strand
CGCCGCGCCCGCTCAGCCCGCCGCGTGCGTGTCCGCCAGCTCCAGCACCTCGTCCAGGACGGCCAGGCCGGTGCGCGCATCCTCCGCACTGATGTTCAGCGGCGGCACCACATGGATCCGGTTGAAGTTGGCGAACGGCAGCAGCCCACGGGACTTGCAGGCCGCGATCAGCTCGTTCATCTCCGGGCTGGAGGAACCGTACGGCGCCAGCGGCTCGCGCGTGGCCCGGTCGCGCACCAGTTCCACCGCCCAGAAGGCCCCGACGCCGCGGACCTCGCCGACCGACGGGTGCTTGGCCGCCAGCTCGGCAAGCCCCGGGCCGAACACCGTGGTGCCCAGG
Source organism: Arthrobacter sp. Y3223164 (assembly GCF_059091005.1). Classification (NCBI taxonomy): domain Bacteria; kingdom Bacillati; phylum Actinomycetota; class Actinomycetes; order Micrococcales; family Micrococcaceae; genus Arthrobacter; species Arthrobacter sp. Y3223164. Next base: position 3,002 of record NZ_JBNHGF010000301.1, on the reverse strand, counting down.
TCCGCTGCATGCTCGACCATCTTCTCGTCCCGCATCGCGTTGATCGTGGCCACCGCCGCGGCGCAGGCCAGCGGGTGCCCGGAATAGGTCAACCCGCCGGGGTACGCGCGGTGGGCGAAGGTCGCGTAGATCTCCTCGGAGATCGCCACGCCGCCCAGCGGCACGTAGCCGGAGTTCACGCCCTTGGCGAAGGTGAGCAGGTCCGGCACCACGCCGGCGTGGTCGATGGCGAACCACTTGCCGGCACGGCCGAACCCGGCCATCACCTCGTCGGCGATGAACACGATCCCGTATTTGGTCGCCAGCTCGCGGACACCCTGGAGGTAGCCGGGCGGGGGCACCATGATCCCCGCCGTTCCCGGAATGGACTCCAAAATGATCGCGGCAAAGCGGTCGGCGCCCTCCAGCTGGATCGTGGTTTCCAGATGTTCCAGCGCGCGCTGGCATTCCTGCGCCTCGTCCGCGGAGTGGAACTGGCTGCGGTACAGGAAGGGTGCGTGGAAGTGGACCGTGCCGGCGTTGCCGTAGTCGTTCGCCACCCGCCGCGGGTCGCCGGTGATGTTGACCGCCAGCGCCGTCCCGCCGTGGTAGGAGCGGTAGGCGGAAAGCACCTTGTAGCGGCCGGTGTGGAGCCGGGCCATCCGGACCGCGTGCTCCACGGCGTCCGCGCCGCCGTTCGTGAAGAAGACCCGGTTCAGGTCCCCGGGGGTCAGCTCGGCGATCAGGCGCGCGGCCTCGGACCGGGCGGCGTTTGCATGCTGGGGTGCCACGGTGCACAGCAGCCCGGCCTGCTCCTGGATGGCCGCGACCACCTTGGGATGCTGGTGGCCGATATTGGTGTTGACCAGCTGCGAGGAGAAGTCCAGCAGCCGGTTGCCCTCGCCGTCCCAGACCCAGGACCCCTCCGCCCGGGTGACAACCATGGGCGTGATCTGTTCCTGGGCGGACCAGGAATGGAACACATGCTGCCGGTCCAGCTGATAGGCGCGGCGGCCGGCTTCCAGTTCCGCCGGGCTCAACGGTGTGCCTGTGGTGGTGGTCATGGCTCTCTCCTCCTAGATGTTCTGCGGGAAGCCGAGGTTGATGCCGCCGTGGCTCGGATCCAGCCAGCGCGAGGTCACAACCTTGCCGCGGGTGAAGAAGTGCACGCCCTCGGAACCATGCGCATGGCTGTCACCGAACAGCGAGTTCTTCCAGCCGCCGAACGAGTAGTACGCCATGGGCACCGGGATCGGCACATTGATCCCCACCATACCCACCTGCACCTCGTTCTCGAAGCGGCGGGCGGCACCGCCGTCGTTGGTGAAAATCGCCGTGCCGTTGCCGTACTGATTCCCGTTGATCAGCGCCAGCCCTTCGTCGTAGCCCGGCACCCGCACCACCGACAGGACCGGTCCGAAGATCTCATCCGTGTAGATGGACATCTCCGGTGTCACCCGGTCGAACAGCGTCGGGGCCAGGAAGAAGCCGTCGCCCTCCGCATCCGGCTCCACGCTGCGCCCGTCCAACACCAGTTCGGCGCCTGCTTCAACGCCTGCCGTGATGTAGCCGGCCACCTTGTCCCGGTGAGCCGCCGTGATCAGGGGGCCCATGTCCGTGCCGCGCAGGCCGTCGCCCACGCGCAGCTTTGCGGTCCGCTCGGCGATCTTGGCCACCAGTTCGTCCGCGACGGATTCCACTGCCACCACCGCGGAGATCGCCATGCAGCGCTCGCCGGCCGCGCCGTAGCCGGCGTTCACCGCGGCATCCGCGGCAAGGTCCAGGTCGGCATCGGGGAGCACGAGCATGTGGTTCTTGGCCCCGCCCAGCGCCTGCACCCGCTTGCCGGAGGCCGTGCCGCGCTCATACACGTAGCGGGCGATCGGCGTCGATCCGACGAAGGAAACGGACTTGATCTCAGGGTGCTCCAGCAGGGCGTCCACGGCTTCCTTGTCGCCGTGCACCACGTTGAAGACGCCGTCGGGCAGCCCGGCTTCCTTCCACAGCTCGGCCATCCAGTTGGCGGCCGTGGGGTCCTTTTCGCTGGGCTTCAAAACCACGGTGTTGCCGCTGGCGATCGCCACCGGGAAGAACCACATGGGTACCATCGCGGGGAAGTTGAAGGGGGAGATGATCGCCGCCGGCCCCACCGGCTGCCGGATCGAGTGCACGTCCACTTTGGTGGAGGCGTTCTCCGTGTAGCCGCCCTTCAGCAGGTGCGGGATGCCGCAGGCGAATTCCACAACCTCCTGCCCGCGCGACACCTCGCCGAGCGCGTCGTCCAGCACCTTGCCGTGTTCGGCGGTGATGATGGCGGCCAGTTCGCCCTTGCGCGCGTTCAGCAGCTCGCGGAAGTTGAACAGGATCTGCATGCGGCGGGCCAGCGACGTGTCGCGCCAGGCCGGGAACGCTGCCGCCGCCGCCTGCACCGCTTGATCGACGACGGCGGTGCTGGCGAGGGCGACGCGGGCGGAGACTTTGCCGGTGGCCGGGTTGCTCACGTCGCCGAGTCGGCTGTCGGGCTGCGGGGCCGTGTAGGTCCCCTGGATCCAGTGCTGGATGGTCTGCATGGTTCTCCTTGTTTCGAGTTGTTGCCCGCACTTGGCCCCCGGCCAGGAAGTGAACGGGGACACGTGCGATGGGTCTTCCCCTATCCTCGGGTGCCCCGTCCGCCCGTGCCACTGACACTCTGTCGGAAGATACGCGTTGGGGCTTACACTGTGTCAATGCAGCTGAGCGTGCGGGACGTACTCGACCTCGAGGTGGTGCGGGCCGGCGAACCCGAGGTCCTCTCGGGCGCCGACGCCTTGGCCTCGCCCGTCCGCTGGGTCCACGTGGCCGAGTTGCGGAGCCTTGCCGGCCTCCTGGAGGGCGGCGAGCTGGTCCTGACCACCGGCCTGGCGTTCGAGGACTCCGCCGCCGAAGCCACCCGCTACCTCGCCGAACTGGCAGCGGCAGGGGCCGCCGCCGTCATCGTCGAAATCACCGCCCAGAGGCCCCGGGCCGCCGCCGCACTGCGCGAG
>NZ_JBNHGF010000300.1:0-3345 GCF_059091005.1 Arthrobacter sp. Y3223164 | reverse complement strand
ACCGTAGCTGAGCCGGCGCTCGATCCGGTCCACCCGAGCCGCGACGCCCTGCTCGCCCTGGTCGGCGGCGGGCAGCAGGATCCGCGCGCACAGCAGTTCAAGGTGCAGGCGCGGGGAGGTGGCGCCGGTCATTTCGGTCAACGCCTGGTTGGTGATGTCCGCGGCCCGGGAGAGCTCGGACGCGCCCAGCTGGTTGGCCTGGGTCTGCATCCGGGCGATCTGGTCCTCCGGGACGCCGCGCAGGATGGCGTGGGCGCTTTCCGGCATGGCGCGCACGATGATCAGGTCGCGGAAGCGCTCGAGCAGGTCCTCGACGAAGCGGCGCGGATCGTGGCCGGTCTGCACCACGCGGTCCACCGCGCTGAACACGGTGGACGCGTCGCCCGCGGCGAAGGCGTCGACGACGTCGTCCAGCAGGGAGGCGTGCGTGTAGCCGAGCAGGGAAACGGCCAGTTCGTAGTCCAGCCCGTCGGGTCCGGCGCCGGCCATCAGTTGGTCCAGCACGGAGAGCGAGTCGCGGACCGAACCGCCGCCCGCCCGGATCACGAGCGAGAGGACGCCCGGGGCCACCGGAACGTTCTCCTGCCGGCACAGCAGTTCCAGGTACTGCATCAGCGGTTCCGGCGGGACCAGCCGGAAAGGATAGTGGTGGGTCCGGGAGCGGATGGTGCCGATGACCTTGTCCGGCTCGGTCGTGGCGAAGATGAACTTGATGTGTTCCGGCGGCTCTTCGACGATCTTGAGCAGGGCGTTGAAGCCGGCAGACGTGACCATGTGGGCCTCGTCGATGATGAAGATCTTGTAGCGGTCGCGCACCGGGGCGAAGGTGGCCCGCTCGCGCAGGTCGCGGGCGTCGTCCACGCCGCCGTGGGATGCGGCGTCGATCTCGATGACGTCGAGGCTGCCGGGTCCGCCGCGGCCGAGCTCGACGCAGGAGTCACAGGTGCCGCAAGGGGTGGGGGTGGGGCCCTCCGCGCAGTTCAGGCAGCGGGCCAGGATGCGGGCCGAGGTGGTCTTGCCGCAGCCGCGCGGGCCGGAGAACAGGTACGCGTGGTTGACGCGGTTCTTCTGCAGCGCCGCCATCAGCGGATGGGTGACGTGTTCCTGCCCGATAACGTCCGCGAAAGTGTCCGGGCGGTAGCGACGGTAAAGGGCTGTACTCACGATCAAACCCTATCGGTTGAAACTGGGCCGGTGCACGCCGGAGCGGCCGGGCTGGGGATAGGCAGCATGGGGGTAAGTAAAGACCCCTCATGCACCTGACAGAGCCCGCTTACCCTTGCTACCTTCCGGTCCTGGGGGAGTTCACAGGATGACACCGCATGAGGGGCCGACGAACAGTCTACCTGACGTCGGACGGCGGCCCGAAATCAGGCGCCCGTCACCCGCCGGGGGTCGTCGGGGAGCCGGCGGCGGCGTCGGGAACGGCGTCGGGAGCATCCCACCAGCGCAGCACGCGGGAGCACCGCAGCGTGGCCCAGCGGCCGATGTCCTCTGCCGTCCAGCGGAACCACATCCGCCCCGGATACGGGCGGTACCCGCCCCAGTTGCCCGGGCTGCGCCGTCCGTGGGCCACTACCTTGATGGCGGGCGCCATCCGGTCGTCGTGCGGGCAGCCCTCGGCGCGAAAGTACTCCAGTCCGCGCAGGATGTCGTAGTGCCACTGCGGCGGGAACCGGAACTGGGACAGCGAAGGATGCGCCACGGCCCCGGTCCGGTGTGACCGGTAGAGCGAATGCATCAGCAGGAATTCGCGGCCGCGTGCCTCGGCGACGTCCACCTTGATCGAGCCGCCGCTGTGCCGGTAGGCAGCCAGCGCCTCCAGGGTGCTGATGGTGGTGTGGAACGAGGCGTGCTTGGTCGGTGAGCTGTGGGGCTCGCAGTTCCAACCGCCGTCGTCCAGTTCCTCGGCCAGCAGCCACGACACTGCCTTGTCGATCCGTGGATCGCCGCCGAGTCGCTGGCCCAGCTCGGAGCCGACCAGCACAGCCATGGCGGTGACGCAGTTCTCGGCCCGGTCCTGGTGCCGGCCGTAGGTCAGCCCGCCGTCGAAGTACTCTGCCCCGTCCAGCAGCCTCCGACAGCCGGCCACGGCCTGAGGGTGCCCCGGGGCGAGTCCGAGCCAATGCAGCAGCAGCAGGGTGAACATGGTGGAGGTCCATTTGGGGTTGTAGAGGCCGCCGCCCCAGCTGCCGTCCGAATCCTGCGCCGCGAGCAGCAGGGCACCCCAGCCGGAGTCGGCGATTTGGGCTTGCGCGGCCGCCACTTCGCCTTCGGGCGCGTCGCAGAGATCACGCAGGGTTTGGAACCGGATTGACGCATCCCCGGCCAGCAGCCAGTCCACAATGCGTGCCGGTGGCACGCTGCCTACCGCTGACTCTGTACCGGTGGCCATGTTGTTTAGTCCCCTTAGAAAAGGGGCTGCCCCCAGCCCCTCACCTCACCCATGGCGTAAGTTTGCCACTGCCGGTCGCAGCCTTCCAGAGCTAAACGGCGGCGGTACCCGCGCGGTCTCGGATTCGATTTTTGGGCCCGTACAGAAGGGGTGGCGGCCGTCTCCGGAGGAGGCCAGGCCGCCCAACCTCAGGCCCCTTAGAGGCTTGGCTTGAGGTACATGAACTCCCGGATTCGGCTCCCTAAATTCCCGCGCCCCAGCCCCATGGAGTCCTCGGCCCCAGCTTTTTGGACTTCCGTGCCGGGCTCCCCTGGACTTTCGCCCGGCTCCCTAAACCTTCATGCCCTCAGCCCCTAGTCGGCCCGCGACCGAGGTCCTTGGAGTCCTCGGCCCCAGCCGCATGACGTCCCGTGCCCCAGTTCCTTGGACTCGCGCACTCCAGCTTTCTGGACTCCCGCGCCCAGTTCCCTGCACTCCTGCCGATTCGGCACATGGGGCCGCTTTCGGGTACTCTGGTATCTGCTCTTGTGAGCAAGCATCTGGAGGATTCGCCTAGCGGCCTATGGCGCACGCCTGGAACGCGTGTTGGGTTCACGCCCTCGGGGGTTCAAATCCCCCATCCTCCGCCAGACCCAGCGGCCCCGATCTGCACTGTAGACCGGGGCCGCTGGCGTTAAGGTGCAAGGCCGGTTGCCGAGGCGCAGCGCAAGGGCGGACGAGAAGGCGCAGCGCAAGGCCGGGCGAGGGGTTCTTACCGGCGAGCCAGCCGCGGATCCGGCTGCTTCTGTCCATGTTCAGCCATAACTGTCCATCTTTTGGCGAATCACAGGCCCCTGACCTGCGGCTTTGCCCCAGGGTCGTTTTAAACGTGGACAGTTGCGTCCCGTGACGCGCGCCGTCAAGCCTGCTGCCCGAGCCGGGCGAGGCGGCGGCGAGCGGCGGCTTCGCTC
>NZ_JBNHGF010000299.1:0-3393 GCF_059091005.1 Arthrobacter sp. Y3223164 | reverse complement strand
GCTCAACGCGGCCAAGGCCTGGCCGGCCGCGCCGCGTCCTGTCGCCGCCAACGACCTGTGGCCCGAGCGGGTGATGTCCGGCGACGACGCCGCGCGACGCGACCTCTACAAGTACATCTACGTGCCGCTGCTCAACGCCGGCAACGGGTTGGTCGAAACGCTCTCCAGCTACCTGTCGCTGGGGCATTCGCTGGAGGCCACGGCGCGGGAACTGTTCGTCCACGCCAACACGGTGCGCTACCGGCTGCGCCGGGTGTGCGATGTGACCGGCTGGGATCCGCTGCTGCCGCGGGAGGCCTTCGTGCTGCAGACCGCCCTCGGCGTGGGACGCCTGGTGGCTCCCGCGCGGAGCCCGAAGGACCGCGCGGCGGCTCGGCAGTAGTTGCGCCACCTTGTAGACTTCCTACAAAGCGGTTCGGCGAGCTTCGTGTGCCGAAACACCGTGGAAACCGCCTCCTCTTTGGAAAGCTTGAATACGTGCTTGCAATAGTCTGCCCGGGCCAGGGTTCCCAAACGCCCGGATTCCTCAATCCCTGGCTCGAGGTCCCCGGTGTGCCCGAACACCTCGGACTGCTCAGCGACATCGCCCAGCTGGACCTTCTCACGCACGGCACCGTGTCGGATGAGGAGACCATCAAGGACACCGCCGTCGCCCAGCCGCTGATCGTGGCCGCGGGCCTGCTGGCCGCCCGCGCCCTGACCGCCGATGAGCCCCTCGACCTGTCCACCGTCGTCGCCGGCCACTCGGTAGGTGAGATTACGGCGTCCGCCATCGCCGGCGCGCTGACCGAGAACGATGCCATGAACTTCGTGCGCGAGCGGGCCAACGCCATGGCGCGCGCCGCCGCCCAGACCCCGACCGGCATGAGCGCGGTGCTCGGCGGCGATCCGGACGAAGTGCTCGCCGCGATCGAAGCGGCCGGACTCACCCCGGCCAACGCCAATGGCGGCGGCCAGACGGTCGCCGCCGGCACGCTCGAACAACTGCAGGCGTTCGCCGCGAATCCGCCGGCCAAGGCGCGGGTGATCCCGCTGAAGGTCGCCGGCGCCTTCCACACCGAACACATGGCCCCGGCGGTCAGCGCCCTGGAAACCCTGCGTCCCCAGCTGAAGCCGGCCCTGCCGTCGCTGACCCTGCTCTCCAATTACGACGGCGAACCGGTCTTCGGCGGCGACGAGAACCTGGACAGCCTGATCGCCCAGGTGTCGCGCCCGGTCCGCTGGGACAAATGCATGGAGAAGCTCGTGTCCGTCGGCGTCACCGGACTGCTGGAACTGCCGCCGGCCGGTACGCTGGCCGGGCTGGCGAAGCGCGGCATGAAGGGCGTGGCAACCATGGCCCTGAAGTCGCCGGAAGACCTGGAAGCGGCCCGCGCCTTCATCGCCGAGCACACCGAACAGACCCCCGTCCTGAACAGCACGTCTGGAGAATCCGAGCAGTGAGCACACCCGTCATCCAGCAGACCCCGCTACGCGACTTCACGCGCATCCTGGGCATCGGAGCGTACCGTCCGGACGTCATCGTCACCAACGACGACGTCTGCCAGTGGATCGACTCCTCCGACGAATGGATTCGCCAGCGGACCGGGATCGTCACCCGTCACCGGGCGGACGCCAACACGTCCGTGCTGGACATGGCCGAAGGCGCCGCCAAGGAAGCGATGGCTCAGGCCGGCATCACCGGCGACCAGCTCGGGGCCGTCCTCGTCTCTACCGTCTCCCATCCCTACGCCACGCCGTCGGCCGCCGCGGCCCTGGCCGACCGGATCGGCGCCACCCCGGCTCCCGCCTTCGACATCTCCGCCGCCTGCGCCGGATACTGCTACGGCATCGCGCAGGCCGACGCCCTGGTGCGTTCCGGCACCGCCGACTACGTGCTGGTGGTCGGCGCGGAAAAGCTCTCCGACGTCATCGACAACACCGAGCGGACGATCTCCTTCCTGCTGGGCGACGGCGCCGGCGCCGTCATCGTGGGCCCGTCCGACACCCCGGGCATCAGCAAGCCGGTCTGGGGCTCCGACGGCAGCAAGTGGGACACCATCAGCATGACCCACTCGCTCAACCACGTCCGCGAGCTCTCGCTGGCCGCAGAGGCGGCCGGCTCGCTCTCGGCCGTCTCGGACACCTTCGACGAGACGGACAGCAAGCTCTGGCCCACGCTGCGCCAGGACGGGCCGTCCGTGTTCCGCTGGGCGGTCTGGGAAATGGCGAAGGTAGCCAAGCAGGCGCTCGAGGCGGCCGGCCTGCAGCCCGAGGACCTCGCCGCCTTCGTGCCGCACCAGGCGAACATGCGCATCATCGACGAGATGGTCAAGCAGCTGAAGCTGCCCGAGAGCGTGGTCGTGGCGCGCGACATCGCCGATGCCGGCAACACCTCGGCGGCGTCCATCCCCTTGGCCACGCACCGCCTGTTGCAGGAGAACCCCGCGCTCTCCGGCGGGTTCGCCCTGCAGATCGGCTTCGGCGCCGGGCTGGTCTTCGGCGCGCAGGTCATCGTCCTGCCGTAGACTGCCTTGCGGTAGTCGGGCCTCCCCTACAATCCCACCAGAACCAGGCCGCAGACCGCGGTTTGACACCCCGTCCGGACACCGTCCGGCAGCACAAGAAAAGGAGCCACCATGGCTAGCAACGAAGAAATCCTGGCCGGACTGGCCGAGATCGTCAACGAAGAGACCGGCCTGGCCCCGGAGGCTGTCGAGCTGGACAAGTCCTTCACCGATGACCTGGACATTGATTCCATCTCGATGATGACCATCGTGGTCAACGCCGAGGAAAAGTTCGGCGTGCGCATCCCGGACGAAGAGGTCAAGAACCTCAAGACCGTCGGTGACGCCGTCAACTTCATCGTCAACGCCCAGGCTTAGTTCCGCGCCGCCCGGGGGCTTCCCGGGACTCGGCGGCCGGCGGGTGACCCCCGGTCCGGCCGCCGCACCGGATTTATTGCCCAATCACTATTGAGAGAATGAATCAATGGCACGCAAAGTAGTCATCACCGGCCTCGGCGCCACCACCCCGATCGGCGGCGACGTCCCCACGATGTGGCGGAATGCGCTCAAGGGCGTTTCCGGGGCCCGTACCCTCGAAGATGATTGGGTAGCCCAGTACGAACTGCCGGTGACGTTCGCTGCCCAGGCCAGCAACCGCCCGGACGAAGTACTGACCCGGGTCGAAGCCAAGCGGATGGACCCCTCCACCCAGTTCGCCGTGGTGGCGGCCCGTGAGGCTTGGAAAGACTCCGGCATCGAAGAGGTTGACCACGACCGCCTGGCCGTGGCTTTCGCCACCGGTATCGGCGGCGTGTGGACGCTGCTGGACGCGTGGGACACGCTGCGCGACCGCGGGCCGCGGCGGGTGCTGCCGATGACGGTGCCGATGCTGATGCCGAACGGCCCG
>NZ_JBNHGF010000298.1:0-3400 GCF_059091005.1 Arthrobacter sp. Y3223164 | reverse complement strand
TCGCCCGGAAGCAGCGGCCCGTCGGAGCCGTCGTCCGGGTGCCGGCGGTTCACCGCCACGTGGATGGCCTGCCAAGGATCCGGGCTGGACACCGGCCAGTCCGAGCCCATCGCGAGCCGGGCGCCGGAGGCGGCCAGGGAGGCGAACGGGTACTGCCAGCCGGCCCGTTCCTCGCCGATCAGCGGCACGGTCAGCTCGCGCATCTGGGCATCGTTGCAGGCCCAGAGCGCCTGCAGGTTCGCGGTGACGTCGAGTTCGCCGAAACGGGCGACGTCGGTTGGGTGGATGATCTGCAGATGCGCCATGTGGTGCCGGCCGCTGCCGGGGCCGTTCGCGCGCCGGGCATGCTCGACGGCGTCGAGTCCCTCCCGCACGGCACGGTCGCCGATTACATGCAGATGCAGGTCGAATCCGGCGTCATCCAGCGCCGTCACCACTGCCACCAGAACGTCCTCGGGAAGATAGGTCAGCCCACGGCCCGCCGACGGACCGTCCGCCGCGTTGCCCGCGGCGGCAGGGCCTTCGTGTCCCGCCGCGCCGGCACAGGAGCAGGGCTGCAGGTACGGCTCCAACATGGCGGCGGTCCGGTTCTCCGGCACCCCGTCCACCATGATCTTGGCGCTGGTGGTGCGGAAACCGGCCGCCGCATTTTGCTCCCGGCGGGCGATGAAGTCTGCGACCAAGGCGGGGACCGTGGCCAGGCTGGTGCTCCGCGGCACCCAAAGGGCTCCGGCGGCGCGGCCGGTCAGCAGGCCCTCGTCCAACAAGGCCCGGTACGCGGCGCTGGCCTCCGGATAACCGGCGTAGTCGCCCAGGATCGCTTCCTGCCATCCGGTGACGCCTACCGAGTGGAGGTAGCGCTGGGCCTCCAGCAAGCCGGCCCGCATGTCCTCGACCGTCGCCCGCGGGATGACCCGGTTGACCAGGTCCATGGCACCTTCGTGCAGGGTTCCGGCCGGGTTTCCGAAGGCATCGCGCTCCAGCAGGCCGTCTGTCGGGTCGGGGGTGGCGGCATCGATGCCGGCCAACTCGAGCGCGCGGCTGTTGACCCAGGCGCTGTGGTGGTCCGCGTTGACCAGATAGACGGGGCGGTTCGGGACCACCGCATCCAGCGCCTGCCGGGTCGGATAGCCGCCCGGAAAATCCGCCTTGTGCCAGCCGCCGCCGGTGATCCACCCCCCGTCGGTGGAGGAGGCGCACGCGGCTATCCGGGCCAGCACCTCGTCGGCACCCGCGCACAGGGACAGGTCGCACCCCAACCGTTCCATCCCGCCCATCACGGCATGGACGTGGGCGTCCGTGAAGCCGGGCGCCAGCAGTCGGCCGCGCAGGTCCACGACGGTGGCATGAGGTCCCGCCGCCGCCCGGGCTTCGGCGTCCGTTCCGATGGCGGTGATTACCCCGCCCGTGACAGCAACCGCCGGGGTTCCGGGCAGCAGGCGGCGTCCATCGAAGATCCTGCCGGAGTGAAAGATCCAGTCCGCCGCCATGGCCGCTCCTCTGACCCGGCGGATGCCGGAAATGAATGGGTTTCACTTATGACACAGTGGCCGGGTCCCTTTGTCAACGGTTTTGGCCCGGTTCCCCGGTACGTGACGGCGCCGGTCCGGCTTTGCCGGCAGCCCGGGAGCTCCGGCGTCGAAATACGCAACGAAGTAGTTGCTTAATCCGCATGAGCGTAGGCTACCCTTACTTTTGTTCCCGTTCCTTGATCCGAGGAGGCCCGAGTTGGCCCTTTCACGCATGCGCGGATTGGCTGCCGCCGCCGCCGTCGTCCTGATGTCCCTGACCGCCTGTTCCACCGGTCCCGCGGGCGGAGGTTCCGAGGGCGGCCCGTCGGCCGCGGCGTCGGACCAGTTCCCGGTGACGGTGGAACACGCCTTCGGCGAGACGGTGATCGAGGAGCAGCCCGAACGCGTGGCCACCGTGTCCTGGGTTAATTCCGATGTGTCGCTGGCGCTGGGCGTGGTTCCGGTCGGCATGCCCAAGGAAGACTGGGGCGGAAACGAGAACGGGTCCACCCCGTGGCGGGACGCCAAGCTGGAGGAGCTGGGCACCGCGATCGGCAGCGAGAATGCGCCCACCCTGTATTCCGAGGCGGACGGCATCGCCTTTGACGAGATTGCCGAGCTGGCCCCGGACGTCATCCTTGCCGCCTACTCCGGGTTGACCCAGGAGGACTACGACACGCTCAGCAAGATTGCCCCGGTCGTCGCTTACCCGGAGACTCCCTACGGCACGGACTGGCAGGACTCCACCCGGCTGATCGGTCAGGCGCTCGGGCGCAGTGCGGCTGCCGAGGATCTGGTGGCCGACACCGAGCAGACGATCGTGGCCAAGGCCGCGGAGTACCCGCAGCTGGCTGGCAAGAGCTTTATTTACGGCAACCTGGAACCGGCCAAGGGCGACGGCGTGAACGTCTACACCGCCAACGACAACCGGCCCAAGTTCCTCACCAGCATCGGCATGGTCCAGGCGGATGTTGTCACCGAGGCCACCGCCGGCTCCGACGAGTTCTTCATTCCCTGGTCGGCCGAGAAGGCCAACGAACTGGAATCCGATGTGTTCGTGACCTGGGTGCCGGACGACAAGACCGCCCGGCAAATCACCAAGGACCCGCTGCTGGGCCAGATCCCGGCGATTAAGGACGGCGCGCTGGTGGCGGACTCGGACAATACGCTGACCCTGTCCATTTCCGCCGCGTCGCCGCTGAGCCTGCCGTGGGCGCTGGATACCTTCCTGCCCATGCTCGCCGAGGCCGCTGACGCGGCTGACGCCGCCGCCGCCAAGTAGCCCGCGGCCGCCGATCCCCAGGACGACGGCGAGGGGCCACGCTCCGCGCAGCGTGAGCAGTGCCGGGGGTGCCCCTTTGCCTGTCCCGTCGCATAAGGTTTCCGGAGATTGCCTAACGCGGAAGGGGTGGGGCGGTGAAGACCCGCGGGACCAGCCAGTCGTTGTCCGCCGGGCTGCTGATCGCCGGCATCCTGCTGGTGGCAGCCAACCTGCGCCCGGTGCTGACCAGCGTGGGCCCGCTGCTGGACCAGATCGGCGCGGACACGGGACTGGGCACCACCGCCCTGGGCGTGCTCGCCGCGATCCCGCTGCTGGCCTTCGGCGCGGTGTCCCCGCTGGCGCACGGGTTGAGCGAGAAGTTCGGCGTCGAGCGCACGGTTTTCGGGGCCCTGATGCTGTTGGTGGCCGGGACGTTCCTGCGGCCGGTTCCGGGCGCCATCGCGAATTTGTGGATCGGCACCTTCCTGGTCGGTGCGGCCATCGCCGTCTGCAACGTGATGCTGCCCGCGCTGCTCAAGCGGGACTTCCCGGAACGGATGGCCTCGCTGACCGGCGCCTATTCGGCGGTGCTGGGCGGCTGCGCCTCCCTCGGCGCCGGCCTGGCGGT
>NZ_JBNHGF010000297.1:0-3425 GCF_059091005.1 Arthrobacter sp. Y3223164 | reverse complement strand
CCCGCAAGCTCCCGGTTCCTGCGCGCGGGCGCGCTGGGGCTGGTGCTGCAGGCGGCCGGAGACGTGGCCCTGGGCAGCTACCTGGCGTACCGGCGCCGCCGCTGACCACTGATACACCGGCAGGCGTTCGGACTGGAATAAACGTGAAGCTTCAAGTATTGTTAATTGCATGAACATTCAAGTAAACCCCCAGGACCTGCTCTCGGCCGACCTCAGCATGGGCACCGTGATGCTCAAGGTCGGCGACATGAAGAACATGACCAACTACTACCAGCGGGCGCTGGGACTGGACCCGGTCTCCGAGGGACTCGGCGGGGTTTACCTGGGCCGCGGCACCACGCCGCTGCTCCACCTGGCCCCGGCCAACGGGCTGCAGCTGCCGTCGCGCGGCGAAGCCGGCCTCTTCCACACCGCCTTCCTGTTCGAGAACCAGTCGGACCTGGCCGCCACCGTGGCCACCGCGGCGCAGACCGACCCCTCCCGGTTCGCCGGCAGCGCCGACCACCTGGTCAGCGAGGCGTTCTACTTCACCGACCCGGAGGGCAACGGCATCGAGCTCTACTGGGACCGCCCCCGCGACCAGTGGTCCTGGAACGAGACCGCCGACGGCAAGGAGGTCCACATGGACAGCCTGGCCCTGAACCCCCAGACCTACCTGCAGAGCCACCTGACCGAGGAGTCGCTGTCCACCCAGCGCGAGGCCGGCGCCGGGATCGGCCACGTGCACCTGCAGGTCGGCGACACCAACGTCGCCGAGGAATTCTACGTGAAGACCCTCGGCTTCGAACGCACCGCCGGCTGGCACGGCCAGGCACTGTTCGTCGCCGCCGGCGGCTACCACCACCACATGGCCATGAACGTCTGGAACAGCCGCGGCGCCGGGCCGCGCAAGGACACCCTGGGTCTGGGCGAGGTGCTGATCCACGTGCCGACCGAGGACGAGGTCGGCGCCCTGACCGAACGCCTCACCAGCGCCGGCATCGCCCACCACCACACCGGGGCCGAGCTGCGCTTCGAGGACCCGTGGCGCAACCAGTTGCGCGTCGCCGTCGGCTGAGGCGGAATCCCGCCCGGTGCGGCTAGGCTGAAGAGGTACCACTCGGTCTAGCCGCGGAAGGACCTGCAGATGTCCGGAACCACCGAAATCTTCGTCGCCACCCACGATGTCGCCGTCCGGCGCGCCGCCGAGCTTGAGGCCAGCGTCGACTCCCGCGGGGAAACCGACGGGCCGATGGCCGAGGTCGAGGATGCGCCCAGCCTTCGCCTCAACGGGGTCACCGACCTTGAGGTCGAGATCCTCGGCGGCCTGGCCGCGAAGGCCGTCGGCGCCGCCGGCGGCGAGGCCCTGGACATGGCCGACGTCTCCAGCGACTACCTGATGGTCGCCCCGGATGCCATGGTCCAGTCGCTGGCCGAACTGCTGACCTACACCGACGACGACGGTGCCTCCCTGATCCCGGAGGTTGCCTCGCGGTGGGCCGCGGAAGAGGACATGCCGTTCAGCGGGGCCATCGCCGAAGACAACGTGCGCCGGATTGCACAGCTGGCGTCGCTGGCGGAGCAGGCCGAACGCCAGCAGCTCTACGTCTGGTCCACGACCGCCGAAGCCTGACGTTTCCCGGGTCGAGCGGCCTGAAGTGCCTGCCGCCGAACCGGTGGCAACGCGCCGCCGTCGCCAAGTCGCGCGGATTGGTTCCCATCTGGCACAATAGACAGGTACTCGATCTGCGCGGCCCCTCTCTCCGCGTGTGTATCTTGTCCTTTGAACCCCAACCATGGCCCGCCCCACGGGAGCAGACATACGGGTTCGCCCATTTTCAGAACCAGGAGTGACCACAACAGTGGCCGTAAAGATTCGCCTTAAGCGCTTCGGTAAGAAGTTCTCTGCCCACTACCGCGTCGTTGTCATGGATGCCCGCGCCAAGCGCGACGGCCGTGCCATCGAGGAGATCGGGCAGTACCACCCGACCGAAGAGCCCTCGTTCATCGAGATCAACTCCGAGCGTGCCCAGTACTGGCTCGGCGTCGGCGCCCAGCCGACCGAGCAGGCCGAAGTTCTGCTCAAGATCACGGGCGACTGGCAAAAGTTCAAGGGCATTGAGGGCCAGGAAGGCACCCTCAAGACCAAGGCTGCCAAGGAAGCCTTCGTGGCTCCCGAAAAGGACTCCGTGATCGTCCCCGAGGCCATCACCCCGAAGGCCAAGAAGGAAGAAGCTGCCGAGGCTCCGGCCGAGGAAGCAGCCGCAGACGAAGCCGAAAAGGCTGAGTAATGCTGGCCGAAGCGCTCGATCATCTGGTCCGCGGGATCGTTGACAGTCCTGACGACGTCAAGGTAACGCAGAAGAGCAACCGCCGCGGTGACATCATCGAGGTGCGTGTTCATCCGGAGGATCTGGGCCGCGTCATCGGCCGCCAGGGCCGCACCGCCCGCGCACTGCGCACCGTGGTGAACGCCTTGGCCGATGACCAGGTCCGCGTGGATGTGGTCGATACCGACCGCCGCCGCTGATCCGGATCGGCGCCTGCCCGGCATCGAGCCGGGCACCCATTCCATAACCTCCGGCCCCTGTACCAGATAATGGTCCAGGGGCCGGACGTTTTTCTTCCAAAGGAGTCTGCATGCAGGTACAAGTTGCCCGGATCGGCAAGCCGCACGGCATCCGGGGCGAGGTCACGGTGCAGGTGCTGACCGACGCTCCGGCCGATCGCTTCGTCCCCGACGTCGAGCTGACCGTGGAGCCGGCCGGTTTGGGGCCGCTGACGGTGCGCAGTGCCCGCTGGAACAAGGACATCCTGCTGCTGGGTTTCCATGAAGTCGCCGACCGCAACGGCGCCGAAGAACTCCGCGGCGCCAGGCTCTTCGTCGACACCGAGGACGTCGAGGACGACGACGACGCGTGGTACGAGCACGAGCTCGTCGGCCTCGAGGTGCGCATAGGGGAAGACGCGGTCGGCAAGGTCTCCGGCCTGAACACCATGCCCGCCCAGGACCTGCTGGTCGTGGAGGACCTGGACGGCGGGGAAGTCCTCGTGCCGTTCGTCGAGGAGATCGTGCCGGAGGTAAACGTGGAGGCGGGCTTTGTCCGGCTCACCCCGCCGGCCGGGCTGTTCGAGCTGAACTCGCCGGATGCGCAGGAGGCCCCCGACGACGGCGAGGGGGAGCGCTAGGTGCGCATCGACGTCGTCAGCATCTTTCCGGAGTACCTGGCCGCGCTGGACCTGTCGCTGATCGGCAAGGCGCGCCAGGACGGGCTGCTGCAGCTGCAGGTCCACGACCTGCGCGACTTCACTACCGACCGCCACCGCACCGTCGACGACACCCCGTACGGCGGCGGCGCGGGCATGGTCATGAAGCCCGAACCCTGGGCGCAGGCGCTCGAATCGGTCGTTGCCGCGAGCCCCCGCGGGGACGTGCCGGCCCGCCC
>NZ_JBNHGF010000296.1:0-3429 GCF_059091005.1 Arthrobacter sp. Y3223164 | reverse complement strand
AATGGCTCAAACGCCTGGTCCGTGTCCGGGACCGGCACTGCCGCTTCCCCGGCTGCCGCCGCGCGGCCAGATACTGCGAGATCGACCATGTCCGCGGCTGGGACGACGGCGGGCCGACCGTGCCGGAAAACCTGCAGTGCCTGTGCAACGCCCACCACGCGGCGAAGACCGCCGGGCACGCCCGGGCCGAGGCCGGACCACACGGTCAGATCACGTGGACCACGCGCACCGGCCACCGCAAGACCACTTACCCGGATGAGGGCTGGGACACCCTCCTGCCCAGGCCAACGGACACGGAAGCCGCCGCCGGAGAAGCCGGAGACAACACCGATGGCGCCGCAGATGCAGCCCGGGACACCGACGACGGCGCCACACAAGCAGCCGACGGCGCCGCCACCCGCGACCCCATCGCCCGCGACACCATCGACCGCAGCGACCAAGCACCACAAAAACGTACGCTCGGCGGCATCGAACTGCCCGACGACAACACCGACCCCAACGCACCACCCCCATTCTGACCTCGGCGCTGCAATGCGCCTGGCCGATTCTGCGGGTGACACCTCTGACGCCGAGGCCAGCCGTGAAGAAACTCGTTGCCTCGCCCTGGAAGAACGCGAAGCCTCGCGGTCCCGGCCCAGCCCGGCAAGGTGTTTTGCCTGCCGTTGGCCGAAAATTCACCACTGCTCGGCCTGCCGGTCGACTTCGATCAGCACACTGGAGGACGATCCCACAGTTCAATGCAGAAGGTGAAAACGTGACCGAAACCAAGAAGCGCTACCTGCCGATGCTGGGCCATGTGTCCGGAAAACGCAGCGCCGTAACCTGCGCGCTCAAGTGCGACAACGCCTGTGCCAAGGGCGTCTGCAACACCTCGGACAACAACTACTTCCGGGACATCGTCTCCGCCGAATACTCCCGCCGCCGGATGATGGGGTTGGGCGGCGCCGGCGCGCTGGCGCTGATGTTCGGCGGCGGGGCTGCCGCCGAGGCACAGGTTGGGCTGGCCCGGGCCGCCAAAGCCGGCCGCGGACCCGGCAACCGCAGCAAGCTGAAGTTCGACGGCATCAAGGCCGTGCCCAACAACGTTGACGACGTCGTGGTACCCAAGGGCTACAACTGGAATCCGGTCATCCGCTGGGGAGACCCCCTGTTCCACGACAGCGCGGAGTTCGATCCGGAGAACCAGACCAAGGAGTCCCAGTCGGGGCAGTTCGGCTACAACAACGACTACCTGGACATCATCGAGATCCCGGGCAGCAACGGCAAGCGTGCGGTCCTGTTCGCCAACCACGAGTACACCAATGAGGGCATCATGTTCCCGCCGGACATGCCCGTCGAACGCCAGCGCGAGGTAGCCATGGCTGCGCACGGGCTGTCCGTCGTGGAACTGGAGCGCAAGGGCAAAGGCCAGCCGTGGACCTACGTCCGCGGGGCCAGGCTGAACCGCCGCTTCCTGATGGACACCGAATACGAACTGACCGGCCCGGCCGCCGGCTCTGACCTGCTGAAGACGCAGGCCGATCCCACCGGTCGCATCGTGCTGGGGACGCAAAACAACTGCGCTGGCGGCACCACCCCGTGGGGGACGGTGCTCTCGGGCGAAGAGAACTTCAACCAGTACTTCAAAGTGTCCGCCCCGACCGCCGAGCAGCGCCGCTACGGCCTGACCAGCGCCAACCCGTCGCGCGGCTGGCACATCCCGGAGCCGCGCTTCGACACCGATCGGCCCGAGGGCAGGAACGAAGACAACCGGTTCGGCTGGATCGTCGAGGTGGACCCGTTCGATCCCACCTCCACCCCGCGCAAGCACACCGCCCTGGGACGGTTCAAGCACGAGGGCGCCAACGTGACCATCGCCGCCTCCGGCCACGCGGTGTCCTACTCCGGCGACGACGAGCGCTTCGACTACCTGTACAAGTTCGTCTCCAAGGGCACCTACCGCGAGGGCGACAAGAAGCACAACATGACCCTGCTGACCGAGGGCGACCTCTACGTGGCCAGCTTCAAGGGCAATTCCCCGCAGAACCAGATCGACGGCTCCGGCGTGCTGCCCTCCGACGGTGCGTTCGACGGCACCGGGCACTGGATCCAGCTGACCCGCGACGGCGAATCGCTGGTGCCGGGCATGCGGATCGACCAGGTGCTGGTGTACACCCGGCTCGCCGCCGACGCCATGGGTGCCACCAAGATGGACCGCCCAGAGGACGTGGAGATCAACCCGGCGACCGGCAAGATCTACATGGCCTGCACCAACAACACCGCCCGGACCCGCGCGCAGGTGGACGAGCCCAACCCCCGGGCCAACAACCGCCACGGCCACATCATCGAAATGACCGAGACCGGTGACCAGACCTCCACCGAGTTCACCTGGCAGCTGATCCTGGTGGCGGGCGATCCGGCGGTGGACGATTCGGTCTACTTCAGCGGCTACCCGGCCGACCAGGTGCAGCCGATCTCCTGCCCGGACAACCTGGCCTTCGACTCGGCCGGAAACCTGTGGGTCTCCACCGACGGTCAGCCCGGCACCATCCAGCGCAACGACGCTCTCTTCCGCGTCACGCTGGAAGGACAGGAACGCGGCAAGGTGGAGCAGTTCATGGCGGTGCCGATCGATGCCGAGACCTGCGGTCCGCTGATCCACGACGACGACGGGCTGGTGTTCGTCGCCGTCCAGCACCCGGGCGAGGACGGCAGCTGGGGAGCCCAGCGCTCCCTGTTCCCGGACTACGTCGGGGACGGGCGCCGCGCCAAGCCGGGCGACGCCGCGATGCCCCGGCCGTCCGTGATCCAGATGTTCAAGGGCAAGAACGGGCACATCAAGCGCTAACCCGGCCCCGCCGACGGAAGGCAGCCGGCCGCGTCCCTCGGGGCGCGGCCGTCTGCTTACCATGAGGGGGTGACTGCGCAGCTGAGCTCGATGGATACCGCCCGACTGGCCGTGAAGGCCTTGGTCTGGGGCGGAGTGCGCGACGTCGTTATCGCGCCGGGTTCGCGCAGCGCCCCGCTGGCGTAC
Source organism: Arthrobacter sp. Y3223164 (assembly GCF_059091005.1). Taxonomy (NCBI): domain Bacteria; kingdom Bacillati; phylum Actinomycetota; class Actinomycetes; order Micrococcales; family Micrococcaceae; genus Arthrobacter; species Arthrobacter sp. Y3223164. The sequence goes on along the minus strand of NZ_JBNHGF010000296.1, from coordinate 416 downwards.
GCGCTTGCCGAGGCCGAAACGCATGGCGACCTGCGGCTGCACGTGCGCATCGATGAGCGGGGCGCGGCGTTTACCGCGCTCGGGCTCTCGCTGGGCTCGCTGCGCCCGGTTCCGGTCGTCACAACCTCCGGAACGGCCGTGGGCGAGCTGTTGCCGGCGGTGATGGAAGCCAATCACGCCGGCGTTGAGCTGGTGGTGCTCTCCGCCGACCGCCCGGCCGAAATGCGCGGCACCGGTGCCAACCAGACTACGGTGCAACACGGACTGTTCGGCATCCACGTGCGCTCGGCCGTGGACATCCCGGCCGGAGACGACCCGACGGACGCCATCCGCTCCATCCTCCTCAACGCGAAGGGCATCCCGCCGGCCCCGGCGGCCGCGACGGCCGACCTGCTCTCGCTGGCGGCCGCGCCGTC
>NZ_JBNHGF010000295.1:0-3439 GCF_059091005.1 Arthrobacter sp. Y3223164 | reverse complement strand
GGCCGCGGGGCGGCGGCGGCCTCCTGTGCCGACTGCTCGACCAGGGCCTGGAGCTGTCGATCCTGCTCGGCGCGCTCCAGCGCGGTGATGCGTGCGTCCTCTTCACCGGTGCTGGTTCCGCGCAGTTCGGCCAGATGTTCCAGCAGCGCCTGCCGCTGTTCCTCGTAACGGACCACGAGCTGCTCCTGCGCGGCGCTGGCGGCCTTCGCATCCGACTCCGCCGCCTCCGCGGCTACTGCCGCGTCCCGGGCGGCCTCTTCGGCCTGGGTGACATAGAGCTCCCAGGCTGCCCACAGCTGGGCGGCCTGCTGGGATTCGCTCAGGGTTTGCGAGCGGTTGGCCGTCAGCGCATTGAGCGTGGAGGCCTTGTACAGCACGTCGCCGGCGTCCTTGCTGTCCAGCAGCGAGCTGAGGCCGGGGTTGACGCCGCCGTTCCGGTAGAGTTCACCGGCCAGCTGTCCCACCTGGTTCTTGACCGAGTCGAAGTACCGCGCGGCCTGCGACGCCTTGGCCTTGGCGTCGGCGAGTTCAGCGGTCCGCTCCTGCTGCCTCAGCAGGGACTCGCTGTAGGCGTTCTGGGAACGCATGGAATCGAACTGCGCGTTGGCAAGGTTTCCCGAAGCCGCCTTGAGCTGCTCCTCGATCCGGTTCACCAGGGCCTGGGTGGCCGCTGCATCGCCCTTGGCGTCGTCGATCTCCTCGCCGGAAGGCAGCGTGGGCGCCGCCGGCAGGATGATCCGCTGCGATGTCACCTGCGGCAACTGTCCGGCCGGTGCGGCGACGGCCGGCGCCAGGGCCGGAACGCAGATTAACAGGGCGGTAGCCGAGAAGAGCGCGACGGTGCGCCTCGGCGTCGTCGATCGATGCGGGGCGGGACGCCCCGAGGGAAGCAGCCTCATCCGAACGGGTCCTTACTAGGAGCGCAGTAAATGCACGCGCCCTTTCGGGACGGCCGGCCTTGGGGCCGGAACGGTCAAATGTGCGAACGGGTGGCACCCCAACTAGACCGAACTGCATTCACACAGCACGTTGAGGATATGCAACATCAGTCACAGTTGCAACATTTGTCCCACCCATAACATAAACAACATCAGTGTCATTTGAACAGCATTGGCGAGGAACCGGCGTGTCACGAGGTGGTTCAGGGCACTTGAAGCGTGCGGCCGGGAGCCGTGCCGGCGTGGGCCCGCTGTGCCGACTTCAGCCAACGGGCCTGCTGTCCCGCGGCCAATGGGTCCTGCTTTATGTGGCCGCCGAGTGTGTCCCGAAGGGGCGCGGCGGGGGTCAGCCCCAGCCCAGTTCGTGCAGGCGGGCGTCGTCGATGCCGAAGTGGTGGGCGACCTCGTGGATCACGGTCACCAGGACCTCGTGGACCAATTCTTCGCGGGAGGAGCACATCCTTTGGAGGGGGCCGCGGAAGACGACGATGCGGTCCGGCATGGACCCGGCGGCCCACCAGTGGTCCCTCTCGGTGAGCGGCGTGCCTTCGTAGACGCCCAGCAGTTCCGTCTCGGGGTCTTCCCAGGGCTGCGGGGTGTATTCCTCTTCGACGAAGATGCCCACGTTGGTCATCTCGCGCATGATGTCTTCCGGGATCTGGTCGATCGCGTCGTTTACCGCGTCCTCGAATTCCGGCAGGGACATCTCCATCGGCATACAGCCGACTTTACCCGCGGGCTGCGGCCTCGAAAGCGCCCGGGTGGAGGCCGTGGCAGGCCGCGTTGGCCGGTTTTGGTTTTTCCCGGGACAGGCCCTATAGTTTTATAGGTCCACAGCGGGGAAATGAATCCCAAGTGGTCCTGGCCCCCATCGTCTAGCGGCCTAGGACACCGCCCTTTCACGGCGGCGGCACGGGTTCGAATCCCGTTGGGGGTACGCGAGACGTCATGAATGGCAGCCCGCTGGAGTGGTCAGAACCGCTTCGAAAGGCTGGTAGGATTGAGTCTCGTAAAAAATGCAAGGCCCTGTAGCGCAGTTGGTTAGCGCGCCGCCCTGTCACGGCGGAGGTCGCGGGTTCAAGTCCCGTCAGGGTCGCTTTGGTTTCCGGAGCGATTTCGGAACGCCATCGGTGATCATCGCAAGATGTTGCCACGGCTCTGTAGCTCAGTTGGTAGAGCGTTCGACTGAAAATCGAAAGGTCACCGGATCGACGCCGGTCGGAGCCACCAGCAAAACGAAGCCCCGCAGTCCTGGTTCAGGGTGCGGGGCTTCGTCGTGTCCGCCCGCTCTGTCCCCCTCCGGCTTCGTCGGGCACCATGGGTGCATGAGCGAAACCGCAATCACCCACATTGGCGGTCCGACGGCCTTGCTGGAGTTCGGTGGCTGGATGTTCCTGACCGACCCCACCTTTGATGAACCCGGCGAGTACCCGGCAACAGCCGGAACGCTGGTGAAAACCTCCGGGCCCGCCGTCCAAGCCGCAGACCTGCCGGTGGTGGATGCCATCCTCCTCTCGCATGACCAGCACGCGGACAACCTGGATAGATCCGGCCGGCGCCTGGTGGAATCCGGCGACGCCAAGGTGCTCGGCACGCTGGAGGCAGCGGACCGGCTCGCGACGGTTACCGGGATGGCCCCGTGGGAGCGGACAGTCCTCGAGGCCGCCGACCGGCCCACTGTCACGGTCACCGCCGTCCCGGCCCGGCACGGACCCGAAGGATGCGAACCGGTGACCGGCACCGTGACCGGATTCGTCCTGACAGGGTTCGACCTCCCGACTGTTTACATCAGCGGCGACAACGCCTCGCTGGACGTGGTAGACGCCGTGGCGGCACGTTTCGCGCCGATCGCCACGGCGGTGCTCTTCGCCGGAGCCGCCCGCGTGGGGGCCTTCGACAACGCCCCGCTCACCCTCACCGCCGACGCCGCGGTCGAGGCGGCGCGCACACTGGACGCGGCCGCCGTCGTGCCGGTCCACGCAGAGGGCTGGCAGCACTTCAGCGAAGGCCACGAAGAACTCCGCGCCCGGTTCTCCGCCGCCGGACTCGAAGACCGGCTCCGCATCCCCACACCGGGGCGGAAACTGGCCCTGTAGGCTGACGCGCCGGCGGACCGCCCGCCGTCCAGATGGACGCTCCCGCCGAACTGGTCGCCGAACTCATCGAGTCGACCACCGACAAGCCGGTCCACGTGGCGCGGCGGCCGCTCCCGGCTCCCAGTTTCCACTCAGGCTCACTGGCCTACCATGGAAGGGATTTCCCGTGCCGCCTGCACCTGATGAGGCACCGGACCAGGGGGACGATTGGAGCGAGGAGCATCGTGCAGGCCCTTTTAAAGGCGACGGCCGTCGGCATGGCAACCGCCGTCCTGCTAACGTCCTGCAGCGACGCGGGCCCAACGCCGGAATCGGCGACGACGGCGCCCGCCCCCGTCGCTGTGGACGACACCGAAGCGACGGCGCCCGCGGAAACACCCCCCGCATCTGTCCCCGCCACCGACC
>NZ_JBNHGF010000294.1:0-3460 GCF_059091005.1 Arthrobacter sp. Y3223164 | reverse complement strand
GAGCCGGCAGGGCGGTGCCGCGGAGCGGGGCGGCGGCCTCCGATTCGAGCAGCACGGTCCGCCGCGGCGTGGCGTAGAGCGCGGAAACCTCGCCCAGCTCGTCGGACACCAACTGGCGCAGCATGGCCTCGTTGGCCAGGATTTCCTCCAGTGCGGCGATCTCGCGGCGCAGCTCGTCCTGTTCCTTCTCGAGCTCGATCCGCGAGTATTTGGTCAGCTGGCGCAGCCGCAGTTCGAGGATGTGATTGGCCTGGATTTCGGACAGGTCGTAGATGGCCATCAGCCGTTCGCGGGCGGCCGCGGCCTCGTCCGAGGAACGGATGATCTGGATGACCTCGTCAATGTCCACGATGGCGATCAGCAGGCCCTCGACCAGATGCAGCCGGTCCTTCTTCTTGCCCAACCGGAACGCGGTGCGCCGCCGGACGACGCCGATGCGGTGGCTGATGTAGACCTGCAGCAGTTCCATCAGGCCCAGCGTGCGCGGCTGCCCGTCGACCAGCGTCACGTTGTTGATGCCGAAGGAATCCTCCATCGGCGAATAGCGGTACAGCTGCGCCAGCACGGCGTTCGGATTGAAGCCGTTCTTCAGCTCGATGACCAGGCGCAGGCCGTGCTGCCGGTCGGTCAGGTCCACGATGTCGCTGATGCCCTGCAGCTTCTTGGACGTCACCGCGTCCTTGATCTTCTCGATCACCTTCTCCGGGCCCACGCCGTAGGGCAGCTCGGTGACCACCAAACCGGTGCGGCGTGCGGTGAGCTTCTCCACCTCCACCTTGGCGCGGGTTTTGAAGGAGCCGCGGCCGGTGGCGTACGCGTCGCGGATTCCGTCCAGGCCCACGATCTTGCCGCCGGACGGCAGGTCCGGTCCGGGGACGAACCGCATGATGTCCTCGAGCGTGGCGTCCGGGTTGGCGATCAGGTGCTGGGCCGCGGCGATCACCTCGCCGAGGTTGTGCGGCGCCATGTTCGTGGCCATGCCCACCGCGATGCCGGAAGAACCGTTGACCAGCAGGTTGGGGAAAGCGGCCGGGAGTACCGCCGGCTGCATCAGCTGGTTGTCGTAGTTGGGCACGAAGTCCACAACGTCTTCGTCCAGGTGGTCGGTCAGTGCCAGGGCCGGCGGCGCGAGGCGGGCCTCGGTGTAGCGCGGAGCCGCGGGACCGTCGTCGAGCGATCCGAAGTTGCCGTGGCCGTCAATCAGCGGCATGCGCAGCGAGAAGGACTGCGCCATCCGCACCATCGCGTCGTAGATGGCGGCGTCGCCGTGCGGGTGCAGCTTGCCCATCACCTCGCCGACCACGCGGGCGGACTTCACGTGCCCCTTGTCCGGCCGCAGCCCCATCTGGGACATCATGTAGAGGATGCGGCGCTGTACCGGCTTCAACCCGTCGCGGGCATCGGGCAGTGCGCGCGAGTAGATGACCGAATAGGCGTATTCGAGGAAGGAGCCTTCCATCTCGGAGGTCACGTCGATATCGACGATGTTCTCCGTGTAGTCCTCTTCGGGGGCGGGAGTCTGGCGGCGGGGCATGGGTAGAGCTTCGGTCCTTAGCTAAAAGTTGCGGATACAGTGAGTTTATGGCGCAAGAGGCTGATTCCCCGGATTATCCGGATTATTGGGAGGCGGATGTCGTGCTGCGCGACGGCGGGACGGCGCACCTGCGCCCCATCGTCCCGGCCGATGCCGAGGCCCTGCAGGCCTTCCACGTGGGGCAATCGGAAAGCTCCATCTACCTTCGCTTCTTCACCTTCAAGTCCAAGCTCAGCCCGCGCGAACTGGCCCGCTTCACCAAGGTCGACTACGTCAGCCGGGTTGCCTTCGTCATCACCATCGGCGATGAAATCATCGGGATCGGCCGCTACGACAGGCTGGACGATCCCGCCGAAGCCGAGGTCGCCTTTAATATCGCCGATGCCCACCAGGGCCGGGGGCTGGGTTCCATCCTGCTGGAGCATCTGGCGGCGGCCGCCCGGGAGAACGGCATCAGCAAGTTCTCCGCCGAGGTGCTGCCGGAGAACCGGAAAATGATCACCGTCTTCAACGACGCGGGGTACGAGGTGCGGCGCCATTTCGACGACGGGGTGGTCGCCCTCGAGTTCGACATCGACCCGACCGAGCGCTCCCGCGCCGTCATGGCCTCCCGGGAACACCGGGCCGAGGCCAAGAGCGTGGCCGCCCTGCTGGCCCCCGGATCCGTGGCCGTGATCGGCGCCAGCCGGGATTGGGGCAGCGTGGGCTACTCGCTGCTGGAGAACATCATCGAAGCCGGCTTTACCGGTCCCGTCTACGCCATCAACCCGCAGGCCTTCGAACTGAACGGCATGATCTCCCATGCCGCCATCGCCGACGTCCCGGACCCCGTGGAACTCGCCGTCGTCGCCGTCCCTTATGGGGAAGTGCCCAAGGTGGCCCGCGAATGCGCCGCCGCCGGCGTCAAGGGCATCCTGGTGGCCAGCGACGGTTTCTCCCAGGCCGGGACCGAAGGCTTGCAGCGGCAGCGCGAGCTGGTGCGCCAGGCCCGCGCCCACGGGATGCGGGTGATCGGCCCGGGCTCGCTCGGACTCCTGAACACCGACCCGGCGGTGTCGCTGAACGCCTCCATGGCGCCCGCTATGCCCCCGCGCGGAGCGCTCGGGCTGTTCAGCCAGTCCGCGGCGATCGGCGTCCTGCTCTACACCGCCGCCAGCCGGCGCGGGCTGGGCCTGTCCTCCACGGTGTCGGCGGGGAACCGGGCCGACGTCTCCGGCAACGATGTCATGCAGTACTGGGAAGACGACCCGGCCACCCTGGCGGTGGGGCTCTACCTGGAGTCCATCGGCAACCCCCGGAAATTTTCCCGCATCGCGCGCCGGCTCTCGCGCAGCAAGCCGGTGATCGTCGCCAAGTCCGATGTGATGGGACTGCAGCTGCCGCCCGGCCATGCGGTGCGCACCACCCAGGCGCCGCCGGGCGCCCTTGACGCCATGTTCCGCCAGTCCGGGGTGATCCGCGTGGAGACCAATGAAGAGCTGATGGACGTGGCGCAGGTCCTGGTCAGCCAGCCGCTTCCGGCCGGGGCCAACCTGGCCGTGTTCAGCAACTCCCTGGCGCTGGGCAACGTGGTGGCCGACGCCGCCAGGGCCCACCAGCTGGACGTGGTCCGGCGGGAGGTGGCGCTGGACCTGGATACGGGGCAGTCCACCGCGCTCCCGATGCTTCGCCGGCAGGTGCGGCAGGCACTGTCCGCACCCGAGGTGCACGCCGCCGTCGTCACCCTCCTTCCCGCCACCGGTATCCCGACCTCCCGGCTGGCGGAAGTGCTGCGGGACTGCGCCGAAGAGGCGGGCAAGCCGGTGGTCGCCTCCTTCACGGGCGTGCTCGACCTGGCCGAACGGACCGACGGCCTGCTGGCCGCCGGAGGCCCGGATTCCGGCGGCGGCCTGCAGCGCGGCCTGCCCGCTTTTGCCAGCCCCGCCA